>JAEZBW010000561.1 GCA_023426765.1 Bacillota bacterium | reverse complement strand
GTTCGGAAAACCAGGTTTATTCATATTATACCGGGTTCCAAGTCTGAAAACCCGCATGGTGACGTGTATTTTTTCACGTCTATACGTGTTTTTTATGAATAAACCGACTTTCCGAGCCGGCTCCTAGCGGAGCATTCCTGTCAAACCTTCCGTCCCGCTCCTCTTTCAGCCCTGATCAAAGCTGCTCATTTTCATCTCTTCCCATTGCTCTCTGCTGATGAGGAGTCTTCTGGGTTTACTGCCCTCAAACCCGCTGATGATTCCCCTTTCGGCAACCTGATCGATGATTCGTCCTGCACGGGCATAGCCAACCTTAAACCGCCTTTGAATCAGCGAAACCGAAGCCTGGCCGCAATCCACAAACATGTCGATCACCTGGGGCAGAAGCTCATCGGCTTCCATCTCCTGGTCATCTGAATCGGTATTGCTGGAAGAAATTTTATCGATAATGTCTTCATCATATTGTACCACAACCTGGCTTTTGACATACTCGACGACCTGTTCCACCTCTTTGTCGGACACAAAGGTTCCCTTCACGCGGATGGGTTTTTGCAATCCCACCGGATAATACAGCATATCGCCCTTACCTAGAAGCTTCTCGGCGCCGGCCATATCCAGAATGGTTCTTGAATCCACCTGTGAAGATACCGCAAAGGCAATTCTGGATGGAATATTGGCCTTGATGACACCGGTGATGACATTCACCGACGGCCGCTGAGTGGCGATGACCAGATGCATTCCTGCAGCACGGGCCATCTGTGCCAGACGGCAGATGGAATCCTCCACGTCATGAGGTGCAACCATCATCAGGTCGGCCAACTCATCGATGATGATGATGATCTGGGGCAGCTTGAACCCCTGTCCCTGATCCTCAATATAATGATTATAGCCGCTAAGGTCTCGGACGCCCACATCGGCGAACAGTTTGTACCGCGTCACCATTTCCTGGACTGCCCATTGCAGGGCTCCTGCGGCCTTCGACGGATCTGTGACCACCGGGATCAGCAGATGCGGAATGCCATTGTAAACTCCCAGTTCCACTACCTTCGGGTCGATCATCAGCAGCTTCACCTCTTCAGGAGTAGCCTTGTACAGGATACTGACGATGATCGAGTTGATGCATACGCTTTTTCCGGAGCCTGTAGCGCCGGCTATCAGCAAATGGGGCATTTTCGCCAGGTCAATGATGACATTTTCGCCGGAGATGTCCTTGCCCAGCCCGACGGCCATACGGGACTTATACTTCACAAAATCCGGGGTTTCAAGAACCTCGCGCAGCATAATGGGCGCAACCTCCTGGTTGGGTACCTCGATGCCTACTGCGGCCTTGCCCGGAATGGGTGCTTCAATACGGATGCCCTGGGTTGCCAGCGACAATGCGATATCATCGACAAGAGCGACGATCCGGCTGACGCGGATACCGGGGCTGGGCTGCAGCTCGTACCGCGTAAAGGCGGGCCCGATGGACACATTGATGACGCGGGCTTCAATGCCAAAGCTTAAAAGGGTATCTTCAAGCTTTTTCACGTTTTCAACCGCCGCAGCCTTTATTTTTCTTGTATTCATTCCCCCGTCGGCGGGGGCACTCATGCATGAGAACGGAGGGAACTGATATTCGCGATCCTGCATGGGTTTTACCCGGACACTGCTGACAGGAATATCTTCCTCTGGGTTTCCCGGCTTCTTCGTTGTTTTCTTTTCCTTCATCTGGATCGGCAGCTGTTCTGCGGGAACAGGTGCGGGGTTTTTTTGCGGTTCCCTGACCGGAGGATCGGCCTTTACAGGCATCCTTTCCAGCGGAAAGTCGATGATTTTTCCGCGGTCGGCTTCTTTGGGCAAATCATTCCGAACCGCTGCATTATTTGGCATCGGCGTCGGTTCATCCAGTTCCTTCAGGAAAACGGGTTTATCGATCTCATCGCCTTCTTCTTCAGCACTGCCGGCTTTTGGAACATACAGCTGCTTAACCTGCTCGACTGTTGCAGTCACCATTTTTTTCACCGAAACCTCTGTGATCATCAGCGCCAACACAATGCCAAACGCGCCAAGTACAACGACGGTACCGGCTCTTTGGAGAATCAGGCACAGCGGAACACTCAACAGGCCTCCCAGCAAACCACCGTTAATCGTATAAGGAGGATGGATCACACTGCGGCCTTCATTGAAAAACTCCTTCAGATATTGTAAAAAAGACATATTCACATAATTATCCCTGTCGTAGGAGCCTGCATGGAAAATAGCCCCCACCACCAACAGGAGCAGAAAGATCTGAACCGCCTTGTTTTCAATTTGAGGCTTTTGCGGATAGAATATCAGAAGAATGCCGTATATCAGGAGAATGGGCGGCAGAAAAAACGCAATATATCCCAACAGCCCCGTAGATATGTACAGAATAATTTCCCCGACAAGCCCTGTCAGATCCCTGATATAGATGCTTAGAGCGCACAGAATGCTGAAGGCGATGATCAAAATACCGGCAAATTCCTTGTGCTGCCTTTTCTTTTCCAGACTTTTCATCCTGGTTTGAGTAACTGCCTTTTGCGGGTGATTCCTGCTGCCGCCTGCGGTTTTTTTCACCCCGGCCTTCCTGGCCGGCGTTGCCTGACGCTTCGGTTTCACTCCATCATTTGCCCGGTGGCCTGTACTTTTCTTTTGTAACTTATCACTCACCGTTTTTCCCTCCAGACATCCCATATACAAACCTCTGCTGCCAGGTCGGTCCGGACGGTTCCGACAGCATGGAGCACAGGCTGAAATACCAGGTTATTCACACCTGACCTGTAATCAATATTTCCAAACGGGCTGTAACATCATGTTTCTATGGTATTCGCCGACACCGGTTGTTTTCGATCCATCATTACTATATCATATCACGGGCGGGCTGTAAAACTTCGCAGTATAAAATGGATTGTTACTGAACCTCTGTGCTTCTTTGTATGTCGCTGTCGGTAAATATATCGGCTTCATCCCGGCTTGTTGTTGAGAACTCGGATACGACAGCCCCCTGATCGCCTGCCTGAAACCAGTGCCTGGTATTGGGCATGAGGGTGTATTGTTCTCCGGGCTTTAAGATGATTTCATGGAATACCGTATATGTATCTTCTCTCCCGACGGGTAATCTGGCTTTCAGCCCGACGGCCGGTTCACCCTCCACATACAGGTAAACCTCCCCCCATCTGCAGCGGAAGGTCTCCTCCTTGCCAGGCTCTCCCGCCACTTCGGGATGCCTGTGTTCCGGGCAGGTTTGCCTGGGGAACAGAACCAGTTCCTTTGCACAGCACCTTTTGGTATTCACATAGGTGATAAGCTCCAGCCCCGTATTTTCCAGATCGCCCAGACCGAAATCAGCCACCTCGACATTGGCCTTTTCCCGTTCGGTCAGAAGGATCCCCGCTTTTTCAAAGTATTCCAGCGCTCTGATTCTGGCTGCTTCATACTGGTTTTTCGTAATCATACTTCTACCTCCTCCCTTCCTTCAATCCTATTATAATCTATTTTCTAAAAAAGTGAAAAAAATCATGGTTTTCAGGTTCTGATTGTGAACAGTAGCTTCCAGAAGCTTTGCTTT
>JAEZBW010000482.1 GCA_023426765.1 Bacillota bacterium | reverse complement strand
GTGCCGATATCCGCATTCGGCCACGCCTGTGAAGACTCACCGGCGTGTGGCGGTGCTGGGTGGCGGCAACGTCGCCATGGACTGCGCTCGAACAGCCCTGCGCCTGGGCGGTGAGGTAAGCATTCTTTACCGCCGCTCACGCGCGGAACTGCCAGCGCGGTTCGAAGAAATCGAAAATGCAGAGGAAGAGGGCGTGGAATTCCATTATCTGACCCTGCCCGTACGCACCGTGGGGAATGAGAAGTTTCAGGTGCAGGGGCTGGAATGCATTCGGATGGAATTGGGTGAACCGGATAGCTCAGGGAGGCGCAGCCCGGTGCCGGTGCCGGGGTCGGAATTCTTTATGCCCTTTGACTGCGTGATCCATGCGATTGGCAACAGTCCTAATCCGCTCATTCCCAGTACCACCAGCGGTCTTACGGTTGGGAGGAAAGGAAATCTGGTTGTTGATTCGGAAACAGGGAAGACATCCAAAGAACGCGTGTGGGCTGGTGGCGATATCGCTTCCGGCGCCGCCACGGTAATTAATGCGATGGGAGCAGGGCGCAAAGCAGCCACCTCCATCCACGCCTATTTAACGTCTCCAACTCCGTGGTGAGATGTGCTGTTTCTGTTTGTTTTGAAAGGAAACTGCTATGCCGTACATAATTGTCCAAGAAATTTGCATCCAGTGCGGTTCTTGCGCGCCGTTTTGCAAGAACGGCGCCATTGACTGGGGGGACAACCAGTACTTGATTGACCCCGAGAAGTGCGAAATGTGCGGCACCTGCCTGCAGTATTGCCCGATTGACAACACAATCGTTAAAAGCAGCGACATTCGCCCGGAAAACCCCCGACCAGCGATACATCGGAATTAATCCTGGCGGCTTACTGCTCAGCTTTTTCTTGCAACGTTCGTTTGATCAGCTTCATGCGGAAGTGATCAGAACGCTCGCGTTCATCTAACGCCATTTGAATGAACTTCAGCTCTACTTCCAACTGGGGAATCAGGTGATGATCCAGTGCATTCAGACGGCGTGAGGTACGCTGTATCTCTCGCGAAAGGCGGGTTAAGCGCAGCTCGCTCTCTGATAATTGTAAAATAGCTTCCAGCTCGTCCTCGAAGGCCGAGGCAGCCTCATCGATGGAGACGGATGTACTGGAGGGAGCATAGCCGCGTTTGAATATGCTGCGGCCTACTGCGCGCTGTTCGATCTGCGGAACTTTTACGCCCATCAGATTGACTGTTTTCAGGTTAAGCGGCAGGGTGCTGCGCGCCGCCAGCGAGGCTGACCGCACCTCCTCCGCTCCGGCGATCGACTCGGCGCGTGCCAGCGCGCGAGACGCTCTCTGGGCTGTATCTTGCAGGACACCAGAGTGCTCTATGATGCTGTTCACCACGCGCATAAATTCTTTTAGCAGCACGGTGCGCTTCTGCTCCAGCAAATCGCGCCCCTGCCGGGCCAGGGAAATCTGTTCTTTATGCGCCAGCAGCTCCGCGCGGGTGGTCGAAATCTTACGCATCGTTGGTCTCTCCAGCATCCTCGCTGGCAGTGACTGGAACCAAACCTTGGGTATGATACGCTTCGATAAAGCGCTGTGGAATGCGTTTCAGCAGCGCTGCAGGCAGCGGGCTCAGCAGTTCCCACGCCGCATCCAGTGTCTCTTCGACCGTTCGGTTGATCATCCCCTGCCCAACAAATTTACGCTCGAAGGCTTCCGCAAATGCCAGAATTCGCCGGTCTTCCGCCGAAAGCGCCGCCTCACCGACGATAGTCACCAGCTGGCGCAGATCACGGCCCTGCGCATACAGCGCATAGAGCTGGTCTGCGACCGCGCGGTGATCCTCGCGTGTTTTTCCCGCTCCAATTCCTGCGTTCATCAGGCGCGACAGCGATGGCAGCACGTCCACCGGCGGATAAATACCGCGGTGATGCATATCGCGGCTGAGCACAATCTGGCCCTCGGTAATATACCCCGTCAAATCCGGGATCGGATGGGTAATATCGTCATCGGGCATCGTCAGCACAATCAGCTGGGTGAGCGACCCCGGCAGGCCTTCCACACGCCCAGCCCGCTCGTACAGGCTGGCCAGATCTGAGTACATATACCCCGGGTAGCCGCGCCGCCCGGGTACATCCTCGCAGGCAGCGGAGATTTCGCGCAGCGCCTCGCAGTAGTTGGTGATATCCGTCATGATCATCAGCACATGCAGCCCATGCTGGAAGGCGAGGAACTCGGCAGTCGTCAGCGCCGCGCGCGGTGTCAGGATACGCTCGATCGTCGGATCATCGGCATAGTTTACAAACAGCACGGTGCGATCCATCGCGCCGCTGGCACGGAATCGTTCCATAAAGAAGGAGGCTTCGCGGTGGGTAATACCAATGGCTGCAAACACCACTGCAAACGGCTCGCCGCTGACCACACTGGCCTGCGCTGCGATCTGGGCCGCGATCTGATTGGCAGGCAAGCCTGCCCCAGAGAAGATGGGCAGTTTCTGCCCGCGTGTGAGAGCGTTGACGCCGTCAATCGCGGAAAGGCCGGTTTGAATAAACTCACTGGGGTGCGTGCGCGCGACCGGGTTCATCGGAAGCCCATTGATATCCAGGCTGGCCTCAGGCAGCAGCGGCGGGCCGCCATCAATCGGTATGCCTGAACCATTCAAAATCCGTCCCAACATTGAAAGCGAAACATCCACGCGCGCAACGTCGCCAGTCAGCCGCCCGCGCGTCCGCGAAAGGTCCAGTCCGCTGGTACCGGCATACACCTGAACCACGCAGCGCTGCCGGTCCACTTCCAGCACGCGCCCCAACCTCAGCTCACCATCCGGGGTGAAGATTTCTACCGTCTCATTGTAGGCAACTTCTTGAACTCCCTCAAAGATCACCAGCGGACCTTTGATCTGCGCAATGGCGCTGTACTCTTTGATGAACAGCGGTGTTTTTGCGAATGCTTTATCCATGGTAGCT
>JAEZBW010000475.1 GCA_023426765.1 Bacillota bacterium | reverse complement strand
ACCTTTCCAATACTATCATAGCAAACCCTCAAGATAATGTCCAGCACTGTTTTGCGACAAAATTTTCTTCGCATTACTCTCAAACCCTGCTATCTCTTATCATGCAAATTGGTGCTTCAACTATGTTTCGGGCCATACGGATTGGTTTATCGCTAATTCTATTGAACAGTAACCTATTCGTAAAGCGGGAAACGGGAGGTCAGCTGTTTCACAGCCTTCACAACCTCTTCCCCGTTCTTCTCGCAGTCTGTCAGCGTCATTGCGATCAGTCTGGCTATCTCCTTCATTTCGGGTTCCTTCATCCCCCTGGTGGTTACTGCGGGGGTGCCGACGCGAATACCGCTGGTGATGGTGGGTTTCTGGGTATCAAACGGAATCCCGTTCTTATTGACGGTGATCAGCACTTCGTCCAGGATGTGCTGTGCGTCCTTTCCCGTTATGTTTTTACGGGTTAAATCCACAAGCATCATATGATTGTCGGTACCACCGGACACGATGTCGAAGCCATGCTCCTGCAAAGCCTGTGCGAGGGCTTTTGCATTCAGGACTATCTGCTTCTGATACTGCCTGAATTCTTCGGTCAGCGCTTCTTTGAACGATACCGCCTTTGCAGCGATAATATGCATCAGCGGGCCACCCTGCACGCCTGGGAAAACAGCTCTGTCAATATCTTTCGCATATTTTTCTTTGCACAGGATCATTCCGCCCCTTGGGCCTCTGAGCGTTTTATGGGTGGTTGTCGTGACAAAATCTGCGTAGGGTACGGGGCTTGGGTGCTCACCTGCAGCAACAAGGCCTGCAATATGCGCCATATCTACCATCAGATACGCACCAACTTCATCGCAGATTTCACGGAAGGCTTTAAAATCAATGATGCGGGAATAGGCGCTGGCCCCGGCAATGATCATCTTTGGCCGGTTGGCAACCGCCAGGCTTCTCAGTTCATCATAGTCGATCAGGGCATTGTCCTGCCGCACGCCATAGGGTACTACCTTGAAGTACTTCCCCGACATATTGATGCCCATTCCATGGCTTAAATGCCCTCCATGGGCCAGATTCATTCCCATGAAGGTGTCGCCCGGGTTCAGTACGGCAAAGAAAACCGCCATATTGGCCTGAGCTCCCGAGTGAGGCTGGACATTGGCATGCTCGGCTTTGAAGATCTCCTTTGCACGTTCAATCGCAAGGGTTTCTACCGTATCAACATGCTCGCATCCGCCGTAATAACGCTTGCCGGGATACCCCTCGGCATATTTGTTGGTCAGCGGAGTGCCCATCGCTTCGATAACACTATTGCTGACAAAATTCTCTGAAGCGATCAGTTCTATTTTTTCTCTTTGCCTGTCCACTTCATGATAAATCGCCTGAGCGACCTGCGGATCCATCTTTTCAATATTCGTGAGCTTCATTCTGTTATCCTCCAAAATCTGATGTACCCCTTCGCGGCTTCAGCCCGCATCTTCCATACGGATTTGATCCTTTGGATGCCGACGGTTTTCTGAACAAATTATACGTTTTTCTATAGGATCTGTCAATCTTCGGCATCCTCTTCTTCCCGGATGATTCTGGTACGATCAAAATACATCAGGGCAATCAGCCTTTGCCGGATCAACAGAACGATAACCTCGAAAAATGAAACAATAAAGAGTGTCAGCGTGATATGGGTTCTTTCCTGTACAATGGTGATGATTGGGAGCAGAAAGAGCATCATGGCCGTTGACTCCAGAAAGAAGGTGTTCACGCCGATCATCACCCGGTTCCCTGAAGACAGTTTCCATGCAAGGCGGAAATTCCGAAAGATACCCACACGGGTGTCCAGCAAGGGAGTATCCTTGAAAACAAATATCACCTGCAGTAAAAACCATGCTACGGGTATCAGACCGAAAGCGATGGGCAGGATCACCATCACGTATGACAGAAAGGTAAGAAGGATCATGAACCCAACGAACAGAAGAATGTAATAGATCGCATTAAAACCAATAAACCTCGGAAAAGCCTTAAAATACTTGGTGAAGTATTGGGTGGCGGCAGGCGTTTTCGTTTCCAGATCCACCAGGTAGGCCCCCTGATAAAAGAAAAGCAGAAGACCAAGAAACACCTGCTGAATAAATAAAATCCCGGATGTCTTTAATAATTCGGTCAGAAACTTCAGGTATGCTTCGGAGGTGGATATTTTCATCACCAGCTCATAAAAGGCAGAGGGATTTGACGTCTGGCTCGGGTTCCATCCCTCGAGATAGGCGATCGTCCATTGCTGCTGATAAATGGACATATTGACCAGGACCGGCTGAGCAGCAAGCCTGAGGCCAAAGGTTACCAGCAGGAGCATGACAAAGAGAACCTGCGGAACATATTGCGCCTTCAGGTCATAAAACTTGAACATGCGTTTCAGGTAGTATGTAAAATGACGGATGGTTTCTTTTGTCATATGCTTACATCTCTTCTTCCAGCTGTTTTTTCTCACTCTCGGTCAGATACCGCCATTGGCCCGGCCTCAGGGTTCCAAGCACAAGGTTTCCATAGGCGATCCTTTTCAGGCGGATCACCGGATGTCCTATTGCTTCGCACATTTTCCGAACCTGTCGGTTCCGTCCTTCATGAATGGTGATTTCCAGCTTTGTCTTGTCGTTATATTCCTCCAAAACCTTTACAAGCGCAGGTGCCGTTGTGTAGTCCTCGATCCGGATGCCCTTTTCCAGTCTTTGGACAGCTTCAACGGATGGGGATCCTTCAACGGTGGCGATATAAACCTTGACGATTTCATGGCTGGGGTGCATCATCCGATGGGCAAGCTGACCGTCATTGGTTAAAAGAAGCAGCCCCGAGCTGTCGTAATCCAGGCGTCCGACGGGGTAAACCCGCTCATCAATTCCCTGGATAAGATCCATCACGGTATCTCTTCCCTCGGGATCGTGCACGGTGGTGACATAACCCTTCGGCTTATGCAGCAGGATATAAACCTTGTTTTTTTCCAGCCGGACAGGTTTCCCGTCCACTTCGACGCGATCCTTTGCGGTGACGGTGGTACCCATTTCGGTGACAATTTTTCCGTTCACCTTCACTTTTCCGTCACGAATGTATTCTTCGGCCTTCCTTCGGGATGCAACCCCGCAGTGGGCCAGGAATTTCTGAAGCCTGAATGTTTCCGTCGATATCCCCTCTTGGTTCTCAAATTTCCTGTTTCCGGACATGCAGCGCCTTTTTACATTTCATAAAGATGTTCGCAGCAGATTCTCTGTACCACATAGCGCTCATCTGATCAGCTGCCTGCTGCAAGAGTACTGTTTTTATGCATATGTCCGGATTCAAGTTCTTCAACAATTATAACACAACAACACGAAGTGGCAAGGCTTCCATGATGAAAAAAAGCAGGTTTGACGGACATCTGCGAAAAAATAAAAAAGCCGCCTGCCCTGATATAACGTGTAGTTAGGAACAGGACAGGCAGCATAAAATAACTGATTTATATTTATGGACGGTAATTATTCTGAGCCCTGAATTGAAGGGAGAAGAATAATTACCGCCCGGGGTACGCCGTTTTCATTGTCTGCAATACCGAATCCGGTTGTTATAAGGCCGGTTCATGTTGCAGGCGGTAGGGTTTAATAATACTTCGAAGCCCGGTAATCGGATTTGTTCTTTTCCATTTCGGTCTTTTCTCCGATGCTGCCAAGAACCGCGTCAAAGGTTGTGTCAACCGTTATCCATTCACCATCGAGGTATACTTCGTTCCAGGCGTGATATCCGTCCACATTGTCTGAATACCCTTTTACAAGCTTCGCCGGGATGCCCTGGCTTCTCAGCATGGAGGCAAATAAAGCCGAGTAGTCGTAGCATATTCCCATTTTCACTGTATTTATGTTTTCAATATCCGGTACATACTGCTTGTCCACCGTGTTCAGCTTTGCATAATCATAATCGATGTTTTCTGTCACATACTCGTACAGCACTTCAAGCTTTTCTTCCGGTGTGTTGTATTTGCCGGTCAATTGTTCCGCCAGGCGGATAACTTCCATTTCAGAGTTCCATTTTACATTTTGTACAGACTGTAAAAATACTGCATTTTCGGTATCTATGTTCACATTTATTTTTTTGCTCTGTACCACTTTATAGCTTGTCCCGGATATGTTCTCCAGAACGCTTACCTTGTAGCTTCCGTTACCAAACTGTAACGGAAAATATTCCTTATCGGTTCCGAAATAATCGTATGTATACTCATCAGAACCCTTTGAGATCATCACCTTGTATCGGTTTCCCTCCTGGCCGTGAACCGTTATGCCTATCACGCCATTCGCGGTCTTGTCTGCATCCAGTACTATACTTCCGGCAAAACTGTTCAGTGCGTACATGACTATCA
>JAEZBW010000468.1 GCA_023426765.1 Bacillota bacterium | reverse complement strand
TTGGCCTGTCCGAGGTGCTGTACCGTCAGCTGAGCATAAATATGGATAAGATCTACGTAGTCAACCAGGAAAAGGGGACAAAAGAGTAGTTGCCATTCAATCATTCTACCGATATATACCGACCCATCCGGACAGTGGAATCCTGCTGTGCAGGATGGGTTTTTCTATATGAGGGAGCTATGCTCTTTCCAAAAGAAGCCGCCACCGATTTCGTCACCAAAATCACCCGAATCACCCGCTAGTTCAACTGGGGTGTGAACAGTAATGAGTACAAACGGGGAAATGCTGCAAAAGTGTGCCATTGTTGACGATATTTCTCAGTATGTGTTATGATTGTATTGAACCTTCTCCCAAAGAGGTTTCCGATGTTTCAACAACTTCGTCACCAATCTGAATGTTAAAAGGCAGGGGTGTGTTCATTGAAGAAAAATAGTCTGAAAGCCATGGTAGCAGTAATCACTGCGTTCATACTGTTAATACAGTGTATATCAGCGGTCTTTGCGGCAGAAGAAAAACCGCTGGATATTCTTTATCCGCCCCATTTGCTCCCCACAGCCGCTTTTCAGGGACAGTTCACCCCGGATGTGCTGGCAGGGCTTCAAAAGCTTCCGGCGGCTGAAGCACTGAAGATCCTGAACGTACTCCGTGGAAGCGGAGGCGATCTGATGTTGGAGAAGTCAGCAAACCGAATGGAAGGCGCAGCAATGCTGGTGCGGCTTTTGGGCGCCGAAGAGGAAGCCTTATCTGGAAAGTACAATCATCCCTTTACCGATGTGGATTCATGGGCAAATCCCTATATCGGCTATTTGTATGAAAATGGTTTGACAAACGGAATTGGGAATAATCTGTTTGGTTCCAAACAAACGATCAACGAAAAAGCCTATCTGACCTTTCTGCTGCGATCCCTTGGATATAGTGATCAGGACGGGCTGGACTTTACCTGGAATACAGTGGAGCAGGCAGCCCGCGAAAAGGGAATCTTAAGATCCACCGAAAGCTTCAGCGAAGACACCCCCTTCAAACGGGAACGCCTTGCGGAGCTTTCCTGGAGGGCTATGTTCCTGAACCATAAAACCCAGGATAAGTTATTACTCGTTTACCTGCATGACCAGGGGATGATTACCGATGACAGCCTGGAGGTTTTACTGGATACCGGGAATCCTTCCATGCTGAACCAATGGTTTGCTTACCTTCCGCAGCTGGAAGAAGGATTAAAAAATCATGATGAAAAGATAGAGCTTCTACAGCATAAGGTTCTTGCCGAAACCGATCTTGGGAAATACGGCGGCATCCTGATGGAACGGGCGCAGCATGAAACCGGGGTTTTCGTAGAGGGCTATCTGCTTGAATCCTGGCTGGAGGGGGAGGAATACAAGCTGATCATTACCCCCCGTTATGTCAACAGCTTACAGGAAGAGCAGCAGCTGTTTGCATGGGTAAGACAGCTTGTCGAGGATATCATTCGTCCGGACATGACCGATTATGAAAAAGTAAAGACCATCCACGACTTTTTAATTATCGCCTTGCAGTATGACAGGAGCCATGAACCTCCCGATTCCTCGTACCATGCCTTTGGCGCACTGAATACGGGGAAGGCAGTGTGCGGCGCATATGCCGAACTGATGGTTTTACTGCTGAACAGGGCAGGTGTCCCGTGCCGCATGGTGACAGGAATCGGAAATGGTCTGGATCATGCCTGGAATATAGTATCCATTGAAGGTGAGCTTTATCACGTCGATACAACCTGGGACGACCCGGTGACCGAATCGGAAAAAAACATTCTGCGCTATGAATATTTCAATTTGACCGATGCAGAGATGAAAAGGGAGCATATCTGGACGGAGAAGGATTATCCGTCCTGTACCGCTGTAAAGAACAACTATTTTATCCGGGAAAACCTGGTCATTCCAGATACCGGTGCTTTGCGAAAAGCCCTCCGGGACACCCTGAACAAGAAAAAGACCCTGTGCATGTTCAAGCTCGACGGGTTTACTGTAACCAATGACAGTGTGGGTGACATGATGATCGAAATCAATGAGCAGGCCGGTTACGTAATCAGCTCCTACAGGTTTTCCTACAATGAAGCCATGAACATAATCCTGATTGAAGACATTGAATATAATTGAAGAAAAATCAGCCTCATCCTCGTTCTTTCAGTGAGGTTCGCAGTTTAAAATAGCGAGTTAATCCACTTTTCATCACTCATCATCGTTCATTCGTGAGGTTTAAAGCGGTTTAGCTGCTATTCTGAGCACAGCGGGGAATTATCACCGAAGATCCTTCGCTATACTCAGGATGACATCCCGGTGCTCAGGACGACAACTACATCGCTGGTTCATAGTTATTTACCAAATAATACCACACCATACGATTGAATTTTATTGACGACCCCATTGCAAACACTCCGGTTTTAGTGTAAAATTAGAAACGCAGTTGGCGTCGGGGTGTAGCGCAGTGGTAGCGTACGTGGTTTGGGACCATGGGGCCGGAGGTTCAAGTCCTCTCACCCCGACCAACGATGAGGACTTACAATAAATGTAGGTCCTTTTCTTTTTACCTTCCTGACTCCAGACCTTGGTGACGGTCTAAAACTCAACAGTGCAAACCATACAATGTATTTGTCACATCATAGATTAAACGTTAGCCTTGTTTATATACAAACCTATCAGCAGAAAGAATAACGCGGGACGACACCGTACCGGACAGATATCTGGAAAAAAATACATTAATCTGCAGAAATATGATTGTGATGAAATTTCCTGTGGTAATAATAGTAGAAGATGTACATAGCCATGGTTCTTATCTTTCCTGACAAACACTCACCTGTAAAGCAGAAGCCCAAGTAATACAGACATCTGCCTGCCCGGAGTTTTAAAGGAGACTTGCACATGAAAAAGCTTCTGAGCCTGGTTTTTGTCCTCACAATAGCGTTTCTGATTGTTAGCATACCCTGCCATGCGGCAAGCGGCAACATCCGCTTTACCGACAATGAGCTTGCTTTTATGAAGGAGCATGCGGTTATCAGACTTGGTGCCGATCCCAAGTTCGTACCCTTTGAGTTTATCGATAAGGATGGCGAGTATAAAGGGCTTACTGCAGACTATCTTTCATTAATTCAGGAAAGAACCGGCCTCAGGTTTGAAGTTGCTAAGGGCTTAACATGGCCTGAAGCCTATGATTTGGCTTTATCCGGTGATCTCGATGTACTGCCCGCGATATCCAGAACAGAAGAAAGAGATCAGTATTTTCGTTTTACCGAACCTTATTACTATTTCAAGAGAGTGATCGTCACCCAGGATACCGACACCAGAATATCCGGAATGGAAGATCTGGAAAAGCTGACGGTGGCTGTACAGCGAAACAGTTCTCATCACAGCTATTTGCTTTCTTATCCGAAAATAAACCTGAGCCTGTACGATTCTGTCGAAGCGGCGCTTACCGCAGTCGCCAACGGCACCGAACGGGCATTTGTGGGAAATCTGGCCACAACAAATTATCTGATTCGTTCAAACGGCCTGACAAACTTAAAATTCATTGCATTTGAAGCCGAAAAACAGCAGGCTCTTCATTTTGCTGTCCGCAAAGACTGGCCTGAGCTGGTAAGCATTTTGAATAAAACACTGGATAACATTACCGAGGAAGAAAAAATTTCAATTCACAGCAAATGGATCGACTTAAAGCAGGAGGCCGATTATGGCCCAATTATCCGGATTGTGTCCATCATTGGCGCTTTTATTACCGTTTTAATGGCGGTTTCCTTCTTTTGGATTCTGCGGCTGAGAAAAGAAATCAGTATACGGAAGCAGATACAAATCGACCTGGAAAAGGCGAAAAGGGAAGCAGAGGAAGTCAACGAATTCAAGTCCTC
>JAEZBW010000441.1 GCA_023426765.1 Bacillota bacterium | reverse complement strand
GCTGAATACCGTTCAGCCCTCGGATACACCTTTATTATCCATGATCTGCTTTTAAAAAGCAAGAGGACGCAACTTTATCCGGAGTGCGATGGTCGTATGGTGTTACTGTTTACACCCAAGCAGAGTTAGCGGGTGATTTGGGTGATAATATTATTTCAAACTCCAACTCATGCTTAATCGGTATATTATCCATTCCAATAAAAGGAATGCTTGGTTTTAGCTTGCAAGACCGAGAACTTAATAGAAAAATCAACCGGATATAGAGAGTACGGATTTTTTGAGATGAGTAAATATAAATTCCAAAAATCACCTGAAGAAGAAGATTAATATTATATTGACATCCATGTTGTAAATTAATATAATAATAATGAGGTTGGATGTTGTTCCGTCCTGGAGCCGCGACTTACCTCGTCTATATGATAAGGAGCAGTTGAGTGATCAACTGCTTTTATTATTTAATGTGTTTATGACTGATAGATTCAGTTAAATGGTGATATTCATTAAAGTATCCTTCCATATAACAGTAAAACTAACAGCTTTTACGGGAGGATGCGGCATACGATCACCGATGCTGCAATTCCTGTCAGTCCTGAAAGAAGAGCCACCCATAACGTAAATCTGGTTTTTTTCACACCGATGGCGCCAAAATATACAGTTATGGTATAAAATATCGTTTCTGTTGACCCCATCATGACCGAAAGGGTTTTACCGATATAGCTGTCTGCCCCGTATTCCTCCAGTTGTTGACTTAACAGGCCAAGGGAGGCACTCCCGGATATCGGCCGCAAGAGGACCATCGGCAGGATTTCCTTTGGAATTCCGAACAGGCCTGCAATAGGCTGAAGCAGCCACACCAGCATATCCATCGCACCGGATGCCTTCAATACCTCAATTCCCAGCATAATCCCAACAAGAATGGGCAAAATTCTGATTGTTGTGGACAAACCCTCTTTTGCACCTTCCAAAAAGGTATCAAATACCGGAACCTTCTTCCATGCCCCAAGCACAAGAATTACAACAATCAATAACGGTATGGCGGCTTTTGACAGCCAGTCCATGAGGATTGTCATTCGATCGCCCGCCTTTTCTCTAACGCTTTGAAAATAAAATAAAAAATAATCGCCGCTGCTGAGGAAAAAAAGGAAGATATCCAAACCTGCGGTAAAATACCGGCCGGCTCGGCAGAACCTGCGGCATTGCGAAATGCGATGACTGTTGTGGGAATGAACTGCAGACATGAGGCGTTTATCACCATGAAAAGAACCATCGCATCGGTTGCCGAATCCTTTTGCGGATTCAGCGTCTGAAGCTGTTCCATGGCTTTGATGCCAAGGGGAGTGGCAGCGTTGCCAAGCCCGAAGAAATTGGCCGCAAAAGACAGCACCATGGCACCCATTGCTTTATGATTCTCCGGAACCTCCGGAAACAACCCGGTGAACAAACCTTTCGAGAAGCGTGTCAGCGCTCTGATGAAGCCACTTTTTTGAGCGATTTGCATCAAACCTGACCACAGGCACATGATACCCAACAAGACGATGGACAGCTGCACCCCTTCATCGGCGGAAGAAATGACCGCTTGCGTAACCTGCTCCAAACGACCGCTGACAGCAGCCCAAAGAACCCCTAACAGGACCATCCCCAGCCAGATATAATTCAACATAATTTTCACCTTTTCCAGACATTCATTTCATTATATGAAACCTGTCCATGGGGTATACATGTCTTCTGTGATTCTTATTCTGATGAATTCAAGTTATTACCAATATTGTTTACGGAAGATGAACAATTACTGAAACACTTGAAACTGCTGCATTTCAAGCCTTATATAAAAAATATGTAAAGGAATCAGATATTTTTTGTTTTAATGTTTTTTTCTGTGGTATAGTTAAAAGGTGTTGTTTTTAAGAAAAACTATAAATGAATTAAAAAGTCGTTGACGTTTTATGGAATTTATGGTACTATAAGAACAAGAAATATGTCGAACCATGTTACTAGCAATTTTTATAGGGGGGTGTAAACATGAAATCAACAGGTATTGTAAGAAAGGTTGACGAACTCGGAAGGGTCGTTCTTCCCATCGAGTTGAGAAGAACTCTCGACATCGCGGAAAAGGACGCTTTGGAAATCTATGTTGATGAATCAACAATTATTCTGAAGAAGTACGAACCTGCTTGCATTTTCTGCGACAATGCGAAAGACATCACTGTTTTCAAGGGCAAGAACATTTGTCCTGATTGCATGAAAGAATTGAAGCTTGTTTAAGCAGATTCATCACGAAAGGGCGGATTTTCATCCGCCCTTTTTGTATTTCGGGTCACTACAGCTACTCTTCTCTTTTCAGAACATACCGGGAATACACCTCTCTTTTAGGGAGCCCCCTGTCCACCGCCACCTGCTTCATCGCGTCTTTGGAATCCAACCCTCTTGAAAGATAAAGTTCCATGTGTTCCTCAATGGTCATGGTGAGCCATTCATTGGCGTGCTCCTCCGAAGTACCTTCATTTCCCTGCAGAATCAGAACCATTTCTCCTTTGATGCTTTCCCGCTTCGTCAGTTCGGCGATGAGTTCATCGATCGATCCCCGCAGAATTTCCTCATGCTTTTTTGTCAGTTCCCTACACAGGGCGCAGCTGCGGTTACCGAACGTTTCCCGGACATCTGCAAGCACCTCCAGGGTTCTGTGCGGAGAGATATAGAAAATAACGGTTCTTTCTTCCTTTCTCAACCCTTCAAGCTTCTTTTTCCGATCCTTTTTCTCATGGGGTAAAAAACCTTCAAAGCAGAACCTGCTGCAGGAAAGGCCCGACAATACAAGCCCCATGACAAAGGCCGCCGCACCCGGGGCCATCGTGACAGGGATACGGTTTTGAATGGCCAGCCGTACCAGGTCCTCCCCCGGATCCGAAATGCCCGGCGAACCGGCATCGGTAACCAGCGCGATGTTTTTCCCGTCCAATAAAAGCCTGATGAGTTCTTCCCCCCGCTGGTTCTTGTTATGCTCGAAGTAACTGATCATGGGTTTCTTAATTTCAAAATGATTTAAAAGCTTCAGGGTATGCCTTGTATCCTCTGCAGCAATAATATCACACTCCTGCAGTGTTTTCACGGCACGAAAGGTCATGTCCTCCAGGTTACCGATAGGCGTCGCAACCAGGCATAACGTGCCCGGTTTTTGTTCCTCCATGGTTTTATCCCCTCTTCTGTAAGCGTACTGAACGGTATTTCCGGATCTCTTCGAAAAGCCCATTCAACCGATTAAAACCAATTTTACCCACTTCTTGCTTCATTCCAGAATTTCACAGGCATGACGGGTAGCATGGCAGCCGATATTCACGGCTACAGGCAGGCCGGCAATATGGGTTGGGAAAACTTCGATATGGATCGCAAGTGCTGTCGTCCTTCCCCCAATTCCTGCAGGACCAATCCCTAATGCATTTATTTTTGTCAGAAGCTCTTTTTCCATGTCGGCCGCAACGGGATCTGCGGATGTACTTCCCACCGGTCGGAGCAAAGCTTTTTTAGACAACAGGGCTGCCTTTTCCAGCGTGCCTCCAATAC
>JAEZBW010000417.1 GCA_023426765.1 Bacillota bacterium | reverse complement strand
CATACAGCCGCGGACACTGGAATAATCGATCAAATCCGCCTTTTTGACAATATCCGTATACCATTGGGCAAAATCCTCATCCATCGGGGTAATGGCCTCAACAAGTTTCTTTTCCTTTGACATTGATGAACAACTCCTTTTATATCAATCGTTTTTATTTGCAACTGGTTTTCCCTGACCTGTGGGTTTTCTTCCTTTTCGGCAATAAAAAACGTCCCTGAAACAGGGACGGAAATTCCGCGGTACCACCCAAATTGGTTATGCAACCCGACTTTATGGCCTTTATCGCAGCCAGACGGCAATTTCATCAATTGCTTCTCCGGGATGGGAAGAAAAGAAACCCGTTCAGAGGCCTTTCAGCGGACAGCCCCATTCTCTGTGAACAATTGCTTTTCGCAGTCCCTTCATTGAATTCAACTTTATAGTATCTTCGGTAACGAGCTTCCTGAATGAAGCCGCTCCGGAAGATACCCTTACTATAATATACCTTAATTGACGTGTCAAGCGTTACCGATTGGTTATTGTTCACGGGTAGCACCTGAAAACCTTCCGCGGTACCCGCTTCGGGTGTTTTGTCTCCTCTGACAACAAAGCACTTACCTCTCCACACGCATTAAACTATTTAATAATCTAGGTTGAGGTCTCCATATCTCGGGTCGCTCAAGCTGCACGCAGTAAACTTTACTGTATGAAGTGAGGCTTCGAAGTATGTTGTCTTTCGTCACCAAAATCACCCAAATCATCCGCTAACTCTACCAGGGTGTGAACAGTAAAACCGATTGAAAGGGATTAATAAATCGTTCTGCCTTTTTCATCGGGGATACCGGTTTTGCGGAAGAAGTAGCTGTTCACAACATCCCGCCACTCGGCTGCGTCCTTCACCTGGATATCCAGCCGGCCCAGCACATGTTCAAACCTATCGTCATCGATGAGGCCTTTCAGTTCCATCCACTGGGTTTTGAACTGCTCCGCCTGCTCAGCCCCTTCAAAGTGTGTGTCATAGATATGCTGTATCAGGGTTTTACCTGATTTCAACCTGTAATCATACTGAACATGGTGGAAGAA
The DNA here is from genome assembly GCA_023426765.1 of Bacillota bacterium. Classification (GTDB taxonomy): domain Bacteria; phylum Bacillota; class Clostridia; order DSM-8532; family DSM-8532; genus JAAYJG01. The sequence continues at coordinate 1,937 of JAEZBW010000417.1, read as the reverse complement.
CAATAACAGCTCTTCGGGGCAGTTTTCCATACTGTTATACAGCCGTGCATTCTCGGGATAATATCTGCCGGCATATCCTGTTCCGTTCTGCTCGGTTCTGTCAACACCAATACCGAACCGGTCGGCCCTGTGATAGGTTCCCCATGCCGAATACTCATAGCCGTCAACGCTGGGGCCATAGTGGTGGTTCGGATTGACCATCCAGCCAATTCCCAGGGGTGAGGTATAGTTTTCATAGGCTCTCCAGGAGTTCATGAGAATATTGCTGATGACGTTGATAACCTTATCCGAATCTCCAAAGGTCAGCCTGATCCACTCATCTGTAAGTTTTTCGCTGTTTATATCCATATCCCAGACAAGGCGTCCGTACCCATACAGGTTGGCCTGAGCCAATATATGTCCCGTCCAGTTCAGGTCATCTCCGACATTGGAGACAGCAGCAATCCCACAGTTTTTTTGGGAGAAAAGTTTTCCGCCGACAATGTTTTTCACCGTTGACCCGCTGCCTTCAGCATAGGTGTCAAAATCCAACACTTCCTTCCACATCGGGATCAGGTAGCATACATGCTTCTGCTGTCCGGTATATTCCTGTGTAATTTGCAGCTCCAGCACCTGGTTGGTGTGCTTCAGCCCACCGAAAAGCGGAGATATCGGCTCGCGGACCTGGAAATCCATGGGACCATTCTTTATCTGCAGCACCACATTGTCCATAAACTTGCCGTCCAGCGGCATAAAGTTATCGTAAGCCGCATTGGCACGGTCAGTTATCCTGTCACGCCAGTCCTGCTTGCAGTTGTATACAAAACAGCGCCAGATGACAATACCACCGAAGGGTTCAAGCGCTTTGGCCAGCATGTTTGCGCCATCGGCATGATTCCGGCCGTATGTAAACGGGCCGGGCCTGTTTTCCGAGTCGGCTTTCACGAGGAAACCCCCTAAATTAGGTACATGATGGTATATTTTCCGGGCTTTTTCGCACCACCAGTCTTGAACTGCCGGGTTCAACGGATCGGCGTTATCCAGCCCGCCAAGCTGAATGGGACTGGAATAGTTCACTGAAAGATACAGCTTAATGCCATATTTACCGAAGACATCTGCAACCTTCGCCACATCCGGCAGGTAGTCTTCGATCAGCAGCGTTTCATAATAATGCACGTTCACATTGTTGATCACCACCGCATTCAGACCAACGGAAGCCAGCAGCCTTGAGTAGTCACGAAGCCTTTTCATATCCATGATGAATTGATTGTTTTTAAAGAAAAAGGATTTTCCGGCGTAACCTCTTTCAATCGAACCATCGATGTTGTCCCAGTGGTTCACCATGCGGAGCATGTTTGCCGGGTTTTCAACCCTGCTCATCGCATCAGGCCGGGTTTTCAGCTGCAGCAGCCTTAAAAAGGCAAATACACCGTAAAGGATTCCCCGATCATCCTTTCCCGCTATCACAAAGCCCTGGGGGTGGTATTTTATCATAAACCCTTCGTCAAGAATTTGATCCTTTTCAGAAGGGGGCAGCAAATCGGTTTTATCTGCATGTACCAGGGTGATCCCTTCAGTCCCCAGCCCCATTTCGGGCTGAGTACCGAGCATGATACCAAGCCCCGAAATCAGTTCATCCACTGCAGATTGAAGGATTGGTGAACTCTCATGCGCTGTAATAAATTTACAGAGAGGCCTGTACTCTTCCACGATCGGATCATTTATCGGCCTGTAGTTCAACCAGCATTCATAGGCTGGATTTCTTTCATTTCCTGTCTGTTTCACATTTGTATGCATCATGTTTTGAAGTCTCCTTTCAAACGCGCGAACGTGATTCTGTTATAACAACGGAAGCGATTGTTTGCAATCGCAACACACCGTTATATCGAGGCGGGAGATATGCTCGCCGCCTGATTAAGGTAATCGGTACCCGCCACCTATAGAGGTGGGGGACATCG
>JAEZBW010000066.1 GCA_023426765.1 Bacillota bacterium | reverse complement strand
GGTATGGGCACCATGGGCGTCGCGCAGGCGGGATTGCAGTTGGGGCGCTTTGCCGCTGCGGAAGTCAACCCGCCTGAACAGCGCGGGCGGGCGATTTCGAATGTGGTATTCGGCGGGGCAGTGGGCTCGGTGCTTGGCCCGCTGTTTGTTGGCCCGACCGGGCGGCTCGCGGAGCGGTTAGGATTTGACGAGCTGGCAGGCCCGTTTGGGGTGGCGATGGTTTTGTTTGTCGCTGCCGGAGTGGTGATCTTCACCCTGCTGCGCCCTGACCCACGGGACCTGGGCCGCGAAGTATCCCGGCTGTACCCGGCTCCCAACGACGATGAATACCATGCTCGGCCGCTGCGCCAGATCTTTCGGCAGCCGGCCCCCATGCTGGCCCTCGCCGCCATGGTGCTGGGGCAGGTGGTGATGGTGATGCTGATGGTGATCACCAGCCTGCACATGCGGCACCACCAGCACGAGCTGGCCGATATCTCGCTGGTAATTTCATCGCACACGTTTGGGATGTTTGCCTTCTCAATTATCTCGGGCCGGCTGGCGGATGGCTGGGGCAGGGGGCAGGTGATCCTGGTGGGCGCGGCAACGCTGCTGCTGGCATGTTTGGCCGCGCCCATTTCGCCGCAGGTGCTGCCGCTGGCGGTTGCGCTGTTCTTGCTCGGCCTGGGCTGGAACTTCTGCTTTGTGGGTGGATCATCCCTGCTCTCGGACAATCTACTGCCTGCGGAGCGTGCCCGGGCACAGGGCTTCAACGACCTGCTGATCGGTCTGGCATCCGCCATCGGAAGCTTAAGCAGTGGAGTCGTGTTCTCTGCGCTGGGCTACGGCCTGATGGGCGTGGTTGGGGCAGTATTCTCCGTGTTTCTGGCGGTGATGGCAGTCTTGTGGCTGCTGGGAAAGAAGCGACGGTTGGTTCGTGTGGAGTAGCAGGTCTGCTGTTTATTTACCCCATTCCAACCAGGTAATCGAAGTTCCCTTCTCCACAGGTTCGCTGTAAGGTACTGATGATGTGTTTTACACGGAATGCATCATCATAAGGCCCGGCGACGAATAACGGTTTTCCATCCTTGCCAAACTCGATTTTGTTCTTCCTGGGGTGAGCATCTGGTGGATCGAGCACCAGGTCTGCCTTCTGGTTCTTAAAATCGGCATGGGGTTGAAAGCCCAGTTTCTCAGCGTATTCGATTGCGCCGTAAATCAATTCGTACGCAAAATCGACCGAACAGGGAGCTGGGTTCCCGGCCAGGTAGTCATCCAGCGACTGCTCAAAACGGTTTGGAGAATAGTCTGTCCGGGTAAAGGCGTCTTTAATACCTAGGCAGTAATGGTCCACCAGGTACACGCCAAACAAGATTCGGTTGTTAGGCTGCGTGCGCGCGACGATCACGGGCGTAATGCCAGTTTCTTTCCAATCTCCCATCACCCAACAGCCGTGGATGGGGAACTCCCGCGCCTGCTGCAAGATTGGGTTCACGCCAATCGCGCTGAAAGGCTTAATCATCGAATTCGGGATCTGCCGGTTTGGTTTTGGCAAAGGTTTTTGCTTTTTATCTTTTGCCTTTTTCTTGCTCATTACTGCCTCCTATCTTGGAAAGAAGCTCCATTATAAGCGGTTTTCATACCGGTCTTTCAAAAACCCGAAGGTTAGAGCAAAAGGAGAAGCGTATTTCAGTGGTCCGCATGGACAGTCTCTTAAGTGCATTGTGAGATCGAGCGGGCTTGCTACTCCCGTATCATGGATTCGCCATTCGATTTGATAACGGTAATCGTTCATCGTGCCAAGGACGCTTCTGCTGTTTGTCTTTGAAAAATGATTCTCCTGCATTTCTTGAATCTCCGCATCGATCCATCCCTGCGGAACCTGCATTGTCTGTAGGAATTCCGTTAGATGCTGCGTAAGGTGTTTTGTCATCGACCGGGCTTCTTTTGCGGGTGTGATGATCGCAAGCCTGGAATTCTCGTTCACAAAAAGCAGCATCTGGTAGCGATTTACGAACAGAAGGTCCGCATACCAGTTGCCAAGGGCGTTTGTGGAATTGGTGAGCAAGGGCTCAACGGTGAGGCGAGTGCGTTTGAAGAGTTTTTGGGTGCAGCAAATTATGAACATGGTTGGATTCTTCTTTCCCCCATTGAAAATCGGGATAGGCAAAATTCGGGGGTTATACGAGGACTTTCTCGGTGGGATAAATCGGTTAAAATGAGATTTGTTGACAATTATAGTACATGGTGGGGGAGAGCGATTTACGGAAGCAGGATCCTTAGGAGGGAAAATGAACGCAGTGAAAGATGAAGCTGCCTTGCCGCCCGGCCCGCGCGGGTTGCCGGTGATTGGCAACGCGCTGCAAATGGGTGGTTCAGATGTTCGCAGGCTGCTGACCCTGCGCGAAACCTACGGCGACATTGTTCACATGAAGGTCGGGAAGATGAATGCCTACGTGCTCTTTAACCCCGATCACGTGCACCACGTGCTGGTGAAGAACCAGAAAAATTATGTAAAGGGCATGGGCTACGATGGCCTGCGGCTGATGCTGGGCCAGGGGCTGGTTACCAGTGATGGAGAAACCTGGCTGCAAGACCGGCGGCTGATGGGCCCGTTCTTTACCCCCGCCGCGGTCACCCGCTACAATGCGATGATGGTCGAAGTGATCCAGACGATGCTGGACCGCTGGCAGTCGTTCGCGGACTCCGGGCAGGTGATGGACATGGACGAAGAAATGATGCAGCTCACCATGAGCATCATCGGGCGGGCCATGTTCAGCATCGATCTTGGCAATGAAATGGAAGATGTGGGGCAGGCGCTGCGCGAAGCTTTTGCCTTTATTCCCAGCCGCACGATGTCGGGTGGGCTGCTGCCCCTTTCGCTGCCCCTGCCCAGCCACCGCCGCTTCCAGCATAATATGCAGGTAATCGATGCCTTTATCGCCTCGCGGATCGAGCAGGGGCGCAAACAGGGCGGTGAGGATATCCTTTCGATCCTGCTGAAAGCGCAGGACAACGAGACGGGCTACCAGCTATCAGACCGCCAGCTCCGCGACGAGGTCGCCACACTGTTCTTCGCCGGGTTTGAGACCACTGCCCGCAGCCTGTCGTGGGGCTGGTACCTGTTGAGCAAGCACCCAGCTGCGGCGGAGAAGCTGGCGGAAGAAGCCCGTCGCGAGCTGAAAGACGGCGAACCGGTGGATGTATCGAAGTTGAGGTACAGCCGCAAAGTGGTGGATGAGACGCTGCGCATCTATCCGCCGACTGCCATGCTGGCCCGCCAGAATGTGGAGGAAGATGCGATCGGCGGCTACACCATCCCGCCGGGGTCGATGATTGTGCTGGTGCCCTACTTCGTCCATCGTTACCCCGGCATCTGGAAGGACCCAGAGACGTTCGACCCGGAGCGCTTTGAAGATGGCGGATCGCACCCCAAACCGGCCTATATTCCGTTTGCCAGCGGGCCACGCGTGTGCCTGGGCAACAGCTTTGCCTTGCTGGAGATGGTACTCACCTTCAGCA
>JAEZBW010000378.1 GCA_023426765.1 Bacillota bacterium | reverse complement strand
CCACAGAATGTTGCGGTACGGTTCGTCCGTGGGAACGCCCTGCATCAGGCGGTGGATGTGGCCGAAGGATTCGATGGAGTCGCGGATGCGCCCACAACCCGGGATCCCGAAGTTTTCTCCCGTGCGGGCGACGCGTAACATGGCCGTCAGCTTGGCGTCGCTGAAGAAATGGAGTCCGGCCAGTCCCCGGAAGGCTTTGACCAGGCGCTTTTTGTGGGCGGCGACAGCCCCCCGCAGGCCGTAGAGGCCGCCTGCGGCGTTCCAATGGCCAACCGGCAGCAGCCGCGAGGACATGATGCGTCTGGCGTCCGCGTCACCGATGACCCTGGTCCGGTATTCGGGCGGACAGGGACGCGACGAGACCAGATAACGTACCGGGTTGGCGATGTGGACGCAGCTCGTCAGCACGTTTTCCTGGCGCAGCTGGCGCAGGGCGTCCACGACGGCGGGCAGGCCGTCGGGCGAGTCGCAGCGCAGGGCAAAGGACTCGAAGTGTTCCGGGATTGGCATCAGGGGGATGCGCATGGCCGTGACCACGCCGAAGTTGGATTGGACGAAAAGCCCCTTGAGGTCCGGGCCAAGTCCGGGAAACTGGCCTGTCGTGAAGATGTCGCCGTTGCCGAGCACGATCTCGGCGTCGCTGAATGCCTCACGGTGGTTGCCCAGGGGGGTGTGGCCGAAGCCGCCTTCCAGGGTGTTGCCCACGATGGAGGCGTCGAGTCCGGCCCCGGTGGCGTCCGCCCGCCAGCGGTCGCCTTGGCCGAGCAGGAAATCGTACAGATCCCCTTGGGACACCCCGGCTTCGATGCGCACGAGGCCCATGTCCGCATCGTATTCGGTGATGCCGCGCATGCGGGAGAGTTCAACGAGGACGTGGCCGTCGGAAGCGGGGGTTCTGTCGCCGTACCCCACGTTCTTGCCGCGACTGACCGGATAGAGCGCGACGTTGTGCTCCCGGGCCAGCCCGATCACGGCGGCCACGTGGGCGGTCTCCTCCGGATAGACGGCCGCGGCCAAGGGGCGTTCGATGGCCAGGGTGTTGGCGGCAAGGCCGGCAAGGGTTCCCGGGTCGTCGGTTACGCGGCTCTCGCCAAGGAGATCACGGACTTTCCGGCAGAAGGACTTGATGTCGCGCATGTGCTGGTCCTTGACGTCCGGCTCCCAGCCGGATCGGCGAGCCGCGTGTGATGAAACGGAAAGGGGGGAGGCTCGCGCTTCCCCCCTGACGTTTCGGGAAGGGACGCTGTGGGCCTAAGCGGCGACCTGCCCCTTGCGGTTCTTGCGCTTGAGGAAGGCGGCGCTAAGGACGCCGCTGCCGAGCAGCAGCAGGGAAGCGGGCTCGGGCACGACCGCGACAGTGAAGCTGCTGGTGTTATGGCCATTGTCCACAGTGATTTTGCTCAGGGTGCCGGTGGCGGTGTAAGTATAGCCGCCGCTTAACGCGCCGAATTCCATTTGGTAAGTGCCGCCGGCGAGGTCGTTTCCGGCGGAGTCGAAGAGAACGCCGGCCAGAAGGACATGCATCTCGCCGGAGAGGCTCGATACTCCAGCGATCGTACCCGTGGCGCTGATGGGAGCTCCGGAGCTGGTGCCGCCGCTCTTGGCGGGATCGAGATCAAAGTTCGCGATGACATGCCTGGTATTGAGCGTGTCGGTATAGACGAGTTTGATCGTTCCGGCGCCGGGGCTGTTGTAGGAGAAGGCATAAACGCCGGGGGTAGCGGTCGTGGCGGTGATCTGTCCGGTCAACGTCGGCGTTTCCAGGGTGAGCAGGCCGCTAATGAGGAGCGGGGTATTGGTGTTTGGTCCGGAGTCGTACGAAACGCCCTTGAAAGCGATGGGGTTCCCGGCAACGGCCGCGTTGTTGATGACAAACGTATCCCCAACCTTCGGAATGCCGCTGTTGTCGGCGATGTTTTGCACCAGATCGATGGTTCCGTTCATGCCTATCGTGTCGATGTGCTGAACGATCTCCGAGCCGCCGATGGAGGTCGTTTTGAGCGTCCAGTTTTCAAGCAGATACGCCTCGGCCCGGGAGCCAGCGGCGACTAGCAGAAGAGCCGCCAAGGAGGTTAAAATTCGCCGCATACGAATGTCTCCTGTTAAATTGGTGGATGGTGGAACAGCTGTTGTTGCTCTTTAAGCAAGTTGTGTTCCATGATTTATCCACTTGATTTAATTTTGTTTAGCAGGAGCAGGGGGGCTGTTTTCGCCTGAAGTGTCAAGGTTGGCGAAAGCCTTTTGTTGGCATTCCTTACGCTCCGGGGGAGAGGAAGCCGGCGGGGCGTCTCCTGCCGCGACCAAGGGCGTCGAGGATGGGAGACGGAAGCAAACACACGCCGATGACGGCCGTTGGTCAGGAGAGCAGCGTCTCCCAGACGGCTTCCACTTCCCGCACATGCCGGCCCATGGTGTAGTGCGTGCGGACTTTCGCCAGGCCGGCGGCGCCCATGCGGTCGCGCATTTCGGGGTTCTCGATCAAAAGCCGGATGGCTGTCGCCAGGGCCGAGGCGTCTCCCGGGGTCACGAGCAGACCGTCGACGTCGGCATCGATGACCTCCCGCGGTCCGCCGCCCCGGGCGGCGACGACAGGCAGCCCCAGGGCCATGGCCTCGAGCAGCACGCGCCCGAAGGGCTCCGGCTCGATGGAGGCATGGACCGCCGCCTGACAGGCGGCAAGCCCTGAAGCCACATCGGTTTCGTGTCCGGTGAACCAGACTCGGTCCCCGATGCCGAAGTCTCGGGCCTTGGCCCGCAGCCGGCCCAATTCCCGGCCCGAGCCGTCAGGGTCGCCGCCGATGACGAGGGCTCCGGCGCGGCCGGCCGGCAACGCCTGGGCGCAGGCGGCAAGAAAGACGTCGTGGCCCTTCCAGGGCGTCAGGCAGCCGACCATGCCGACCAGGGGCAGGTCGGCCGGCAGGCCGTGGCGGACGCGAAACCTTCCGGCGTTGGCCCCGGCGGCGAACGTGGCGGCGTCAAGGCCTTCCGGGACCAAGGCGATCCTGTCCGGGCCAACGCCCAGGGCTTGCACGGTCCGCGCGACATAGGCCGACACGGCCAGGGTCCGGGCGACGCCCCGGGCCAGCAAGCGCCCCAGGCGGCCTGGGTATTCGGCGCCTCGGGAATGGATGACGCAGGGGAGTCCGGCGCTTCTGGCGGCGAGGATCGCCGCGTCGTTGATGAGCACGCCGTTGTTGCCCTGGATGAGGTCCACATGATGTTCACGCGCGTAGTCCGCCACCGCGCTGGCGAAACGTCGCCCGGTGGTGAGGAAGTCCGCCAGGAAGGCGGCGTTGCCGGCCCGGCTGCCGAGAAACGGCCGCAGGCGCGCCTCCAGTCCGGCTTTGGGGCCATAGCGCCGGTTTCGGGACAGGACGCCCACGCGGCGCACGGCTCCTCCGGCGACGATGCAATCCTGGGGATAGGCGGTCAGGACATGAATTTCCCACCGGGATGCATCGAGATGGGAAACCAGCGTTTCCAGACTGGTCAACGCGCCGCCGAAGCCGGCTCCGGTCTCAACGATCAGAATGCGTTTCACGACGGACGACCTCCTGAAAAACCTTCCTGTGGCCTTGGGCCGTGTCGGCCCACCGGAACCGTTTGATGTTGTCCCGGCCGGCGGCCACGAGCTCCTGACGCAACCGGGGATCGCCCAAAACCTCAAGCATGGCCTGGGCCAAGGCTTCGGGACGGGCGGCATCGACCAGGCGCGCCGCCTGTCCTGCCACCTCGGGAATGGACGCGGCGTTCGACGCCACCACCGGCGTGTCGAGCGCCATGGCTTCCAGCACCGGCAGGCCGAAACCTTCAAACAGCGAAGGATACACGAACAGCTCGGCCCCCTGGTAGAGGGCGTCCCGGTCCGCCGGAGACACGAAGCCGGGCAGGCGCAGGCGGTCGCCGAGGCCAAGCTCCCGCCCCAGCGCGGCGAATTTTCCAGAGACCTGTTGCTGCAGACCGGGCACGACGAAATCCACGGCGTCGTTTTGGCGAGCCAAAAGCGCGAAGGCCCGCAACGCGCCGTCGGTGTTTTTCCAGGGGCTTTCAGCGCCCAGGGCCAGCACGTACGGCCGGTCGACAAGTCCCTTGGCGCGCAGGCTGTCCCTGGCCTGCTCCTTGTCCGCGAACGGTTTGACTGCAAGCGTCGCTCCATCGGGAATAAACCGCACCAACGCCGGATCGCAGCGAAAGATCGCGGCGATGCGGCCTCTGGAGAAAGCGCTTTCGGTAATGACCCGCGCGGCGTAACGCCGGGTCCACCAGGGACTGATCCGGTTGTGGTACAGGGCCTCAAGACGGGTTTCGTGGCGGACGCGTTCCTGCTGGAG
>JAEZBW010000367.1 GCA_023426765.1 Bacillota bacterium | reverse complement strand
GGATATTGGGGTGCAGCGCACCCCAATATCCCGTAACCCCACCTGACGTCTTTCTATTAAGAAGTAGCATGAGAGCATATAATGCACTTGCGGCGTGAATCTTGCACGGAGTATTTTCGTTTGTTTTGGTGACCTGCGGTAAAATTAGCAAAGGCTGTTGGCAAAAATGGGAACCTCTAAACTTGTTTGATCTCACCATCTACCCTCTTTCCATTTCGGCGGGCCGGGAGCAGACTCCATCCAGTTGGGAGAAATTCCCCGGGCTCCATATCGCCCTGCCGCCGCGCAGAGCTGCCCGTTTGCGCGCTCAGGATCAGTTGATCCTGCACATGCAGCTCACCGTTGTGCGCGGTACGCTGCTCACGCCCAACCAGCAGTCTGAAATCCTCACCCGCCTGGCGGAAACCTATTACGCTACCGCCGGTTCGGTTACCGCTGGCCTGCGCGCCGTGGTTGCGCGCCTGAACGACTTTTTGCTCAACCGCAACCTGCGCAGCGCGCAAGAGGGGCAGATGAGCGCCTCGCTCAACCTGGCGGCGCTGCATGGCGGCACGCTGATGCTTGGCCACGCCGGTCCGACGCACTCCTTTGTACTGCGCCGAGCGCAGGTGCTCCATTTTGACGATTCCGGCAGCGGGCGCGGCCTGGGGCTCAGCCGCCAGGCTACTCCGCGCTTCTATCAGTCCGAGTTAGACCCCGGCGATCTGTTGGTCCTATGCGCCGAGCCACCCCAGGGATGGTCACCGCGTTCCCTGGTCAACAGCCCGCAGATGAGCATGGAACAGCTCAGGCGCAGGCTGGTGGGCAGCGCTGGGATCGAGCTGCAAGCAGCCGTGATCCGATTGCAGCCAGGCAAGGGCGCCATCACCACCTGGCGGCCCTCCGAGCGTCCGGGCACACCGGTATCTGCGAGCACGGAAGCGGGGCCTCCCGCCGCGCCAGTAAATAGCACGCCAACCGTCACACCAATCCCTATTTCGCCCGCCGTGGAGCCGCGCGAGCCAGCCGGTGAACCCGCGGCCTACGAACCAGAGTTCGAAAATCCCATGCCGGAGGAAACTTCCCAGGCGTTTGGCGTTTTGGATGCGCCGGAGTTTGAGGATGCGGCACCGGCAGCAGAAGAAACCTTTGAAGAATTGAGCGCTTCTGCCCCGTGGGCCGCCGCGGTCAGCCCGATGCCTGATGATGGTGGCAATGGGAATCCTTCTTTCACAGATACACCAGCCATAGATACCCCATTAGAGCCATCCGATAGCCAACCGGTGTTCCTAGGTGGTGCAGCACAGCAAGAAACCGCCCCCTGGGAGCCTGCACCGGAACCGCTACCACGCCCAGCGGCTGCCCGGTCCGCACTGCCTGCTGCCGATGAATCGCTCCACGTTCCACACCGCCGGCCCATCCGTGAATATGCACCCGAGCCCGAGGAACTGGAGGAAGAGGAACGCGAACCCTCGAGTGAAGTCCTGCGCCGGAACCTGGCTACTGCACTGCATCGGGGGCGTGCCGCGCGCGCCAGAGTGGGCGGGGCTGTCTCTGGTGTCGCTGGAAAGGTAATACCGCAGCGCTCTGAACCGCTGATCAACCTTTCGCCCACGCTCATGCTGGCAGTTGCCATCATCGTGCCGCTGATGGTCGTCACCATCGCACTCACGGTGTACATACGCACCGGTCGCTCCGATGCTTACACCCGGCTCTTCCAGGAGGCGCAGGTGTACGTTCAGCAGGCTTCGCAGATGCAGGACCCGGTTGCCCGACGGGATTCGTTAGGGCTGGCCATTGCCAAGATCCGCGAGGCCGAGCGCTACGGCAAAACCGATGAGGCGCGCTTGCTGCGCGAGCAGAGCCAGGCGGCCCTGGATGACTTGCAGAACTTTGTCCGACTCGATTTCCAGCCCGCTGTGCGCACGGCTTTCGGCACAGACATCAACATCGTCGATATGGTGGCAACGCTCAACGACGTTTACCTGCTGGATGGCGCCAGCGGTAAGATATTGCACCTGGAGTGGCTCGCCAGTGAAGGTTATCAAATCGATCCCAACTTCAACTGCGGGCCGGGCCGGGCGGGTGGCGCCATCGTAGGCCCGTTAGTGGACCTGGCGCCGATGCCGGTGAACAACGATTTGCGCGCCACGGTCATGGGAATCGACGGCACCGGAAACGTCGTCTACTGCGCGCCGCATCAAGCCACCTTCGACAGCCGCCCGCTGCCGCTCCCCGATATGGGGTGGGGCAACGTTACGGCAATTTCTATTTACAGCAGCCGGTTGTATATCCTGGATGGTCAGAACAATCAGGTGTACTTTGTCGACGGCTCTGAAAGCGGACTTTTCGACGCCGCACCGCGGCTGTATTTCGACGAAAGCATCCCGCGCCTGGGTGACGTTCTCGACATTGCCGTTGACCTGGAATTTTTGTACCTGCTGCATGACAATGGCGAGATGACCATGTGCTCTTCGGGCGGTTTTACTGCCACCACCTGCGTCGAGCCATCTCCCTATGGCGACAATCGCCCGGGGTTTGAGCCTGCGCCAATTACGTTTGCCGGGGCGCGTTTTACGCAGATGCAAACGACACAGCCGCCCGATCCCTCGCTCTATATGTTGGATACGGTAAACCAGTCCGTCTACCATCTCAGCCTGCGCAAGCTGAATTTGCAGCGCCAGTATCGCCCGCGGCTCGATTCGGACTTCCCCCTTCCCGT
>JAEZBW010000345.1 GCA_023426765.1 Bacillota bacterium | reverse complement strand
GGTTCCAAGTCTGGAAACCCGCATGGCGACGTATATTTTTACACGTCTATACGTGTTTTTTATGAATAAACCGACTTTCCGAGCCGGCTCCTGGTCTATTATTCTACGACAACGCCCTTTTTCAATATAATGTTGGCATAGAGGGCCTTTTCTCCAGTGGCTACGACAGCATAGGCCTTTTTGGCCCTTTCATAAAAAGCAAACCGCTCGATATTCTCAACCCCGTTGTTTACAGGCTCGTACTTTTGAACGATGTTTCTGTAAACATCCCATATCGGTGTTTCGACAGGATCCCCTGGAACCACCTGCATCAGGGATACCGGTGCGTCAACATACGGATCAAGCGGGAAAAGCTTTAAAACTGCTTCCAGCAGTTCAGGAATTTGATGCCCGTCACAGCGCACAAGCCTGTTTGCAATCGATGCGGCGGGAAAATTACCGTCGGCCAGGACGATTTCATCACCATGGCCCATCTCCATCAGCACCTTCAACAGCTCCGGAGACAATATACCGGGGATACCTTTCAACATAAACATCCGTCCTTTCTATCCTTCATGAAAATTATGGGTTTGTCGCATAAAGATATTCATCAATACAGTTGATCACTCTGTCCTTTGCAAGGCTTTCAGGGTCTCTGTTCAGAAGGCCTTTCCGGATACGGTCATACTGAACCGGCATATACTGGCTGATCAGGGACAGCGGAATTTCAGTCGTTTTCAGGTTCTGCATCATTCTGTTCAAAGACTGCTGAACTTCAGGCATGGGAAAATAATATCGGCATCTGTCCGAAAAGCTGTATTTTCTGGCTAACCGAAGCTTTTCCCCGTTTCCGTGATAATGCTTACTCCAGTTTTCCGGGTTTTTCACCATCACATCCTCCAGCGTTTCAATGAACCTGGATGGTTGAATATCGGCCCTTCCGATGAACAGCTCATTTTCAATATGATTCAATGCAAACAGGGCTTCCCGCAGCGCAAAGGTAAGCGCAGGGCCCACCTTCAGGATGGCAATACCGTCTTCAACCATGGCTTTCAGCGCCTCGGCCGTCTGATAGTCGGTGGAATGCCCTTCAAAGACAAGATTTGGCTGAACCTCGAGAGAGTTGCACAGATCTCTGGCGGCATCCCGATCATAATCATGGATGCTCTCATCCCCAAACTCCACACCGGGCTGCACCACGATGGCTATCACATTTTGCCACGCATCCCCCAGATGATGACGCTGGAAAGCTTCCCGGAATACAAGCACGGTCTCGTTGAAATCTGAAACAGTTGTCACCTGCAGCTTTTCCTCTTCATCCTGGCATCCGCCCGGAATGGGTACTTCACTTCCTATGACATAAACAGGGTGCAGGGCTTCAGGATTGGAAGCAACAAGCTCTCTGTAAGCCTTTTCAGCGGCTTCTCCCAGAACAGCGCCCCGTTCTGCAATGACTGCCGTGTCAAGCTTCTTTCCGGCATCATCATCACCCAGATGCATACTCGTATCGATATGTATTTTCGTAAAGCCTGCCAGTACAAATTGGCGGACAAGCTCCTTTGCTTCCTCCATGGCTTTTTCAGCCGGCATTCCTTTCCATGTCAGAGGCCCCAAATGGTCACCGCCCATGATTAATTTATCTGCTGGAAATCCGATAGCTTCGGCGACAGAATATACGAAGCATCTGAAGTCCGACGGCTTCATTCCGGTATACCCTCCATACTGGTTAACCTGATTGGCCGTCGCTTCTATCAGAACATGCCCTGCTTCCCGCATTGCCCGCTCCATACAGGCTTCCAGCACAAGTGCATTGGCACTGCAGGCCGAATATATTCCCGCAGGCACCCCTTTTTTTTGCAATGCCACAATTGTCTTCAACGGATGTGTCTGGCTCAAGTTCTCTACCCCCTATCCGAATCGTTCACAAGCAGAATTTTACCTTTTACCATGCCGGGTGTTTTATAGAGTTCGAAACCTTCTGCAGCCTGATGCATCGGCAGTTTTTTAAAGATCAGGCTGTCATCAAATATCAGGCTGCCATTACTGAAATAATGTGCGGTATTCTCCCATTCGTCCCCCGGGAACGGTGCACTGTAGGACATCCATGAACCGGTGAGCTTGAATTCTTTCCGGTTCATGTTTTCAAACAGTTTGGGGAAAAAGGAAAGTTCCCTGGTTGGCGTGCCCACAAAACAGACGCTTGCCTTATTGCCGGCCAGTTCGAACGCAAGCTTCATCGTTACGTCCACCCCGGCGGTTTCGAAAACGAAACCAAAGCCTTTTCCCTTTGTCATTGTTTTTACAGCTTCCCTGAAATCCGGATCAAGCGTATTGATGGTTACATCCGCACCGAGCTTCTTTGCCAAGGCAAGCCTGTCATTGTCGATATCAAATACAAATACCCTTTTTGCACCAAAGATCCTTGCCCATTGGGCAGCGAACAGGCCGATGGTTCCACCGCCAAGGATGGCGACAACCTCTCCGCCCTTGTATCCGGCGCATTTCAGGCCATGCAACGCTACGGCTGAAGGCTCAAAAAAGGCACCCTGTTCATAGGAAACGTTTTTTTCAAATGGAACAACATTTCTCTCCGGAAGAACAACATACTCGGCAAAGCCTCCCTGTACCCTGGAACCGATAAAGCTGTAATGCCAGCATTGTGAATAGTTTCCCTGCTGGCAGTCGGAGCAGGTAAAGCAGGGGATCAACGGAACCGCCGCAACCCTGTCTCCGACTGTTACCGATTCGACATCACTGCCGAGGGATACAACTTCACCGGAAAACTCATGTCCGAGAATGATCGGATAAAAGTGCGCTCCATCTCCCAATACCCTGGGAATGTCGGAACCACAGATCCCGGCAGCCTTCACCTTTACAAGCACCTGACCTTTACCTGGTTCAGGGGTTGGATAATCCTCGTACCGTAAATCATTCTTCCCATACAAAACCGCTGCTTTCATAATTTCATCCCACCTATCTGCTATCATTTGTCCACATGGTTCTATCCATCACCGCATTTTGTTTGCAGCAAGACTGCTCTGCATCATCGGAAAGCTTGAAGCTTTCCGCATTTTTCCATGGTCCCCTTCAATTTTTCGTAGATTTCGAGGTATATCGGATAATATTTCATGTATTTTTGGTGCGCTCCCATATCGGGTTCATATACCCTTTTCACTGAAACGGTGCTGGCAACAGCCTCTTTGAAGCTATGGAACACTCC
>JAEZBW010000313.1 GCA_023426765.1 Bacillota bacterium | reverse complement strand
GCATTGAAGGGGCGCTCCAATGGCATTAAAACCCCGACTGAATGGCATGGTGTGTCAGTCAATTCATCTCTTAGTATAAAGGGTAAAACTCTAAATCTCAAGCTAATTAATCCGGACGACGGATTTGATAAAATCGAAGCACATTGATAACCACAGGGTCGTCAACCGCAATATCCTCATCAGCAAATCGATTCTTATGGATAATGGGATTAGCAATTTCCCTCTGATGATCATTTAGGGCATTAAAAGCTACTCGCCATTCGCCAGTGATATTGTCGCAAGCATCAACATAATCAGCGACTCTGTCAAACCGTTCGCGTTTTGCCTGATCATGCTCAAAACGGCGAATAATGAGGGCCTCTGGCATCATCATTATTTCGTGAAATTCAGCTTCGTCAGCACCAAAAGCGGCTTCAAAAAACTGTTTACCTCGTCCGATTTTACCGTGTGTTGCAGTCAATACTGCTTGGACGGCGCGAACGTATTTTTTGCTCCACTTCTTACCGATGAAATCGCGGTTGCGAAACCATTTGGGGTCGTCGATAGGGTGATACTTCATTGGAAAAGAGAAGATTGTCACCTGTAATTCCTCACATAGGTCGACCGACAGCTTCATCCTGCGGTAGAGGTCAACAGGTTCCTCATCATAATTGTAAAGCATATAATTGGAAAGGTCGGTCAATCCAGCAGCCGCCGCCGTGCGAACGGCACGTTCATAGATATGATGCTCTTTCCAACTGTCGAAGGCGATCCGGACGGGACGTATGTTAATTTGTGCAAGTTTTTTCATATTCTCAAGCGTAATTTTCCGCCCGTCAATGCCTTGATTAAAATCTACAATCCGCTGCCTGGCTAAAGGACGATACGAATATTTTTTATACAGCGGCGCAATGAATTCATGTAAATCAAAAATAGCGGCCTTCGTTGCGGTATACATCTGGTCGCAGCCGGCATCCATGATTCGCTTATACAACTCATCACGGACAGAAAAATCCTTGCATATCTTAGGATTACTGCATTTGCTGAGCAAGGTATCGTATAGCTCAACCATCACGCGGATGTAGGCGCGATCGTTAATGCCATCCACAAGGTTGTTGTATGCAATGTCGTAGGGGTTTGGAGGAATATAGGTCGCTCCTTTACCGAAGCCACAAGCGACTATCTCATCGATAATCTGCTCATAGCATTCAGAAGCAAGAACATTGTTATCTAACAGCATCAAATTTCTTTGCTCGCCAAAACGTGCCTGTGCAGCCTCCAATTGCTGGCGAAGCTGGATATAGTTTTGATACTTCGGCTCCAATGTTGGCACCGCGCAAAACTTGCATTTATTGGGGCAACCACGTGTCATATAAGCAAAATAAGCGTCCGAGGTCGGGTATTTGTAGTCGATTTCATTAAGAATAGAATAGTCTAAGGGCAAAATGTCAATAACTACGTCACTATCGGCATCAAGCATACCGGGACGATCCAGAATACCCTCGATGGGAACGATGCCCGTTTCTCTAATGACTTCCTTTGGTATTATTGACGCAGCAATGCCGCCGATAAGCACATTTTTTGGGTCCTTGCAGAGTTGCTTCACATAGTTAATGGTATCGATGGTGATTGCCCACTCAAATGTGAACAAGGTAGTGACGCAAACAATGTCAAAGCGAGGGTTAGTAAAGAAGTCCTTTTTTTTGAACTTCATTCTGTATTCCCGAATCAGATCTATGAGCATATCCGCATCATCTGATGTGGACTCACTTTTGCGGATGATTTCCTCTGGGATATCAGCTGTCTTTCCATATCGGATGTATGTAAACAAAGTGGGTATAAGTCGCCTCCACTTCATTTCGGGGGCTATGCCAAAAAGAAGCCGAATAAGTTCCTCGCATAATAAATTGGCGGCAAACTTCTGCAGGTCACCTTTGTAAAAACGAACATGATCTCCACGTTGTTTATAGTACGTGGAGATTTTCATCAGTCCCATAGGTGGGTATTTGTTTCTGTAGTTTGGCTCTATCAAAAGCACTTCGCGTGGCATAATTATATCAATCCTTTTTGGCTCTTAGACCTGCATGAATCTTCGCAATTAAATCTTGCGCGACATCCGGCGCATTTTGATTGATCAGATCGTAGATTCGCCCGACCACGCGTCGCGTCTCCTTGGGATAATGCGAGAGTTCGTCGGTAATATACACAGGTTTTGTTTTTTTCCCGTTCTCCGGCTTTGCCTCAGAAGGCATCTCGGGGAGTGGCTTGAGCGGTTCTGGTGCACGAGTGGTTTCGACTGTGTGAACAATGGACTTGACACGGGCGGTGATTTCGTCATCGGTCGGTTCCTTGGACTTTTGAAGTGTCTTCTGCGCCCTTTCAGCCTTTTGTCGTTTTTCTTCCAGAGCGCTCTGCATCAGCTCTCGATCCACACCGCCACTAAATCCAGTCTTAGCTTTCTCTTTATACGCTGTGAAGGATTCGCGGTAATCCTTAATAGACCTATACGCACTCCGTTCGTCGCTGGCAACATTGCAGAGCTTCCAAAGGTAGTCGAAAAAATCACGTAGTTGATTTTCAAATGTATCACGGACGGCGTTCTCGTTAAAATAGTCACGTCGAGCATTTAGAATCAATTCTGGATGAATCGCGAAACCTTCTCCAATAAAATACTCGTTACCACGCGCATCTTTGAACAATCGTCGCAAGGTCCCGGACTCACCAATTTGAATGTTCCCCTTGCGTAGTCGTAAACCACGCTGCATATTGCCTTGAGCTTTGATTTGTCCGTTCAAAGAAGATAAGCCAAACCACATCCAGGCGATAAGTCTGTCATTCTCATCATAGAAGTCCTTAAATTCAACAGCCCTTATTTCATCGTGAATTTTGCTGCCGGAGTAGATCCTGGAGATATAACCCTTAAAAACCGGCTCATCATTGACAAACACATTGTACTCGTCTATTGATACACCGAGCAGTTTTGCATGGCCATAAATTTGTTCATTGAACATAAATTTATTTGGGTACGGAACAGGAATTTCGAATGATAGATAATCCCTAATGATGTCCTTATCCAACAGATCCGCGCTGGTTACGCCAGTCATAAATACTTCAAAGAAGTGTTCATCTGCAGAAACTGGTTGAAATGATGTCTTTAAAATGGCATCAAGCACCTCATCGGCGGTATGCTTGCAATCATCATTGAGCATAGTACGCATCTTTCGAGCATTCCATGTCATAACGCCAGCTTCTGTTTCGCCGACAGTGGATGAGATAAATTGCATCTCATTACAATATGCCAAGCCGCAAAGACGTCCAATACCCCGAAAACCTTTATCAACAGCTCTTTTCTTGTCAGAATTGGCAATATCGCTCAATACACGCACGAAGTCTTCTTTGCAGATGCCGCTGCCGTTGTCGCGA
>JAEZBW010000224.1 GCA_023426765.1 Bacillota bacterium | reverse complement strand
GAGGAGTATACCGGCCTGCCGGAACCGTCAGCCTGCCGGTACCGGACTTTCTGCGGTACTTGACAAAGCCTTTAAGCCATTTGGTTCGGCAAAGCTACAGGTCAGTGGCATATTTGTCATCCTGAGCGCAGCGAAGGATCTTTCGAATCGCTTCAGAGGAGATTCTTCGCTGAGCTCAGAATGACATCAAAATGAAATTCAACGTCTGCAATTTATCTATTAATTTGTAGAACCTCCGACCTGTAACTCAGCAACGCGGGTTTTCCACCGAACCCATTGAATTGTTCTTGAACTGTTGTGAAGTTTCCTGTAGAATTTATCGTGGAAGCCCTTGGGGGGTTAATCTTCTTATGATGGGAGTTTCATATGGGTAAAAATAGCTTGGACTTAACGAAAAAATCCCGCTGGTCCTGGTATTTCTATGATTTTGGCAATTCGGCCTATGCGTCGGTTGTCCTTCTGGCAGTATATTCAGCTTATTTTAAAAATGTGGTTGTGGGCGGTGCGGAAGGTACGCGCTTATGGGGGATCTCAGTGGGAATCGCGGCAGTCATTGTAGCGGTTGTTTCACCGGTTTTTGGTACCATTGCGGATTTCACGAAATCCAAAAAGAAGTTTTTAATGCTTTTTACGGCCATTTCGGTTATTTCCACCGGGCTGTTGTTTTTTGTCGGTGAAGGGGATGTGGTCACCGGTATTGTTTTCTTTGTCATCGCCGAAATTGGTTACAGGGCCGCTCAGGTGTTTTATGATGCGCTTCTGACCGATGTCTCCACTCCCGAAACAATCGGATCGGTATCGGGAAAGGGCTGGGCCGTTGGCATGGTTGGGGGTATCGTTGCGCTTCTGATCGTACTGGTGCCCATTCAATTGCTCGGGAATGAATTTATTCATTGGGCGTTTCTGCTTACTGCCGTGATCTATCTGTTATCTTCCATTCCAACCTTCCTTTGGGTGGATGAAAAGCAAACCGCCGCACATGTAAATGCAGGCAGGCATACGATCAAGCTGGCTTTCACCAAGCTTGCCGAAACCTTCCGCGCTGTGCGCAATTATAAGGAATTCATCAAATACATGATAGCCTTTTTAATTTATAATGATGGAATTATGATGCTGATGGATTTTGCGGCGATTATCGGTGCTACCCTGTTTGGGATGCAGCAGATTCAGCTGATTATCTTCGTCATCCTGATACAGATATCAGGTGCCTTTGGTGCACTGCTTTTTGGTCGGATTGCAGACAGGAAAAGCAGCAAGGAAGCCATCCTTCTGTCATTGATCATCCTCGTTGCCTCGGTTACCGGTTTGTTCTTCATTAAGAATATCACCTGGTTTTATGTGGTCGGTTTTTTTGCAGGGTTTGCACTTTCCGGCGCTCAGGCCGTCAGCAGAACCATGGTCAGCCAGCTGGCCCCGGCTACCAAAACTGCAGAGTTCTATGGGTTTCTGTCGGTTGCCGGTAGAACCTCCACCTTTATCGGTCCGCTGGTGTTTGGAACCATATCCTACCGTGCCCACAACTGGTACGTGAACCATGGGCTTGACGCGGTGGCAGCAGAGCAAAATGGCCTTCTATGGGCCATTGGGTCCATTGTTGCTTTCCTGATTATCGGCATGTTCATTCTGCTCATCGTCAAACGTGTGTCCGCTAAGGAACCCATTCAATATTAGCGCTGAAAAGCGGGACGAAACCTTCTTCAATATGAGTACTGAATTTAACGGCTCCATTGGAGCCGTTTTTTCATGTAATTCGGGAATGCAACCGGCATGTTTCTATTCGGGGAATTATTATCTTTCTGGAACCGGGCATAGAATACAATGAAATCCATAGAGAACTTAACCTGATCCCATATTGATGGAACAACTTTCAGGAAGCCGATGAAGTTAGAATACTTTCCAGTAAATGAATCAAATCACCGGTATGTTGAAGGGTTTCTCCGGAAACGAGGAAATTCAGCTGAAGCAGCTGTTCAATGGGGATTGTCTGCAAAGACAGTTCCCGATTGATCCAGTCCATTGTATTGGAAGTCAGATAATTTGCTTTTGTCAGCAAATCTACCAATCCAGGGACTTTTTTTTGTTGCCGGGATTTCCAGTCCATCGCTTCCACCGCTTTATCCAGGCCCTTGATCAGGTTTGCAAAATCTGTGGGAATATTGTTCCTGGTTACCAGCCAGGCCAGTAAGTCTTCCTGTTCAGGAACCTGATGGAGCGTAGCCTGATCAACCAACCCGGATGCCTGCAGCAGCAGGTCGTGAATCAATCTTCCCCGGATGTACGATGCAATAAATTGCTCTCTTTCTTTTTCCGCTAGAGGCCTCGAAACAACAGCATCATTTTCACCGATGCTTTCCGATAAATCCCCTTTTTTTCTCACCTTTGTTTCCAAACGCTCCAGGGCTTGATAGACCGCCGAGGGGCGGGCCGCAACCATAAAAATTTCCTGCCCCAGTATTTCTTCAAGAGCTTGCTGGATGCCTTCCCGGGATATCTCACTGCATGCTGCGACAAGCTTTCCATCAGCCCGTTCCCCCAGCGGAAGAACCATCATCGCCCTGGCCCTTTGAATGCTCAACCTTTCAAGCCAGCCGGCATCTGCAGAAACAACGGCAGGATCCAGCTCATAATAATCCATGTTTTGTTGTGCGGCGAGGGTGCTGTACAAGGTTGTTTCATCGATGAAACCCAGCGCAGTAAGGCTATCTCCCAACCTTCCGCCGATTCTTTTCTGGTAATACAGCCCGATTTCAAGCTGTTCGGGCCGAATCAGCCCGCGCCCGATCAACAGCTTACCCAGCTGCTGCCGGTTTTCAGGCAGAGACCGGGAGCGTTCCGGGTCATAAACATAGACAAGATCGTCGGTTAAAACATAGTATTTTCCGACCTTTGTGTCAAAAATTACTCTTTTGTCCAGATCAATGGCCAGATCCACCAATCCCTCCAGACTGAGGATATTGATAGTCAATAACCGTCCGATCTCAACGATTCCCTCGGTAATCCATTCCCTGAAACGCCGGTGCTCCTTGTCTGTCCTCGACTTTATCGCACTTTGATTGATCAGAAGAACGATCAGGACTACCAATAAAATGAAATCCAGAAGGAAAGGGAGGGGGTTCTCCCGCAGCAACTTCATCAAGGTTTTTTGCGGCAGGGGGCTGCCTGCCAGAGAAACCTCGGAGGCCAGATCCTGCGGGTTGGGGGCCGAAAAGCTGATCTGCTGCATCGTAACGGGCAGTACCTGAACAATGCTTTTCTCTACAGGAATTCCATTCACGAACCCACTTAAATGGATTTCAGATCGGATAACCAACTGAAACAATCCATTATAAAGCTTCAGCTCATCATTCATTTGCATGATGAGCGCACTGGCTTTTTCAATATCAATAGGTTTCAGTGCTCCGTTGAAAAAGACTTGCCCACGCATGGTTTCATCTCCGGACAGGGTAAAAGCCTGCCTGGTTTTATCCATCAATGAATATGACCAGTATACCCGTGATTTGTCGTCGATGGCTTGAATAAAAACGTCGGAATCGATTGAACCATTCAGGGAACCCTGTTCCAGCCCCGAAACCGTAATGACCGGAGTGACCTGCAGCATTGGTGCTGCAGCAAAAAAGTAGGCTGCCATGCCCGGTTCAAGCACAGAACCCGCCGGCCAGGCCATCAGAGCCCTGCCTGTGGTAATTCTATAATCCTGATAGGTTAACAGCATAGCTTTCTTCGGCACTTCCGGAACAGGTTTTAATGGCAGGCCGGCAAAAGTCCACACCAATGACAGAACCAGCAAAGCAGTCAGAATCGGTACCAATTTCAAGCGGAAACGTTTCAACATACTCAATTCACCAGAACTTTCGGGGGATACCAGGTAAGTTCGCTGCCAGGATACGTTCCTATAGTTTTTGCTGTTTAATAGCAAATAATCCTTCTGGGATTGTCCGGAGTATCCTCCAGATGGACGAGATATGTGCCTGAGAGGTCGGTCACCGTGAACTGAAAGGAAGAAAGGACTGGTGTGTTCTGACCGGGATGAAGGGCTGCCTCCACAGGAATTGTCTCATAAGGCAACAGGATCAGCTCGATATGCCCTGAAGAAGAATCCACATTGAATTCCTGTACGAACGAGCCGATTTTCACCCCAAACCAGGCGTTTTTATTTTTATAATCAACAAAAGTTGGATGAATGGTTATTGTCAGTGAAATTCTCCGGTCGGTATTGTTTGTGATGGAGCCAAACGGGGTGTAATGATTCCTCAAATCATATATGTCGTTATTAAACCCTTCCAACTCAATGATTGCATTGTTGTCAGCAGAGATCCGGGCAGAGGCTTCCCGGTCCATCCGAACATGGCTTATCGCCCCGCTGTTTGTGATAGAAAGGAGGGCAAACAGTCCTGCAAGAACGAAAAACAACGGTTTCATCAGATTTATAAACTTCATCGGTTTCTGCCCCTTCCAAACAGAATTGCTTTAACTCGGTGCATTCTGCGTCGGATGAGTTTATCCCGGATGGCTTTCAACGGAACCCATGCCTCAAACCCGGGATTCAGACGAAGCAGCCGAAAGAAAAGAACAAGCCATAAACCCATTGCAGTACCGGTTGATATCACTGCCAGCATGGGGCTGACCCGGTGCAGTGCGGCAATCCATGCCCCGGGAAGCAAAACGGGATAGTTGTATATCTGAACATAGCCCTGATGTATGCCGGTTTCACGCTGCGCGGCCACTTCCAGCAAGACCGTCTGTGAAGATAATGGCCAGATATATTCCGGTGCTTGCACAACATTGAAGGGAGCAATTCCGGTGATGACCGAACGGACAGGAAAGAGGCCATTGTTTCGCGCCTCCAGCTTTAATTGACCGGTTTTATTCACTTCGATTTGATCCCCCAGGGTTCCGGGGTATTCGCTGACCAGATATTTCACCGTGGAAACACGTGAACCCAAGAATATACTCAGGATAATCACCCCGAACCCCAATATGACTGTAAACCGGTAAACCTGGCCCAGCCGTAGTCTGCGGTGGGGCTTTTGCCTGCGTGCAGGCTGGTGCCTGCCGAGGATAGCAGTAATAACTCCCAAAAAGAGGAAAAGGGCTGCCAGCGTTTGCGTATGCTTCCCAAGCAGGGAACGAGCAGCGGCTGAAAAGCTGCCAAGGCCCGGAATGACCAGAGGCTGGCCGTTTATTGTCACGACCCTGCCGACAATTCTGTCGGGCTGAACCTCCGGCTCTGCGCTTTTCTGATCCTGCCAGGGCGAATTGTCGCCTTTGGTGATATAGCCGTTTTCACCAATGCCAACAATTCTGTGGGTGATAAACGGGGCCTGAAGCACAACCGGACGGAACATAACAATGTCACCCGGTTCGAACCTTCGGGTCGGAAGGACCAGGAAGGCATCATTGACATGGAGCAATGGTTCCATGCTGTCGGAATAAACATAAGCCAAAACAGGAGCGCCCTGGATATTTGCTCCGGAACTCATCAGAAAAACAACAAATATCAACACCATTAAAGCTCCTGCAATGATTTTCTTCATTCAATCAGCCTTTTCTGTTTACCCGGTTGTTAACGGCTGCCTTCGATATGAAGGGTGGCATTCAGCAAATCTGCTGTGTTTTTCCCGCCGGTATTCACGGAGAAGTAGAAGTCACCAGCTCTGCCTGCATCGATCGTGTTGTCGGAACCATTCGCGGGGTTCATTGCGATGGATTGATCACCTGCAGCGGTAAGGGTTGCAGTCACCGGAATATCCGAGTTGTTTTTAATCCGGATGACGCCATTTGAGGACGTACCGATGGAGAAAACAGCATCGGTGTTAAAACCGCTGTTTGGGTTGGCACCCAGGGCTGCGTTTAAATTCAGGGAAACCTCTCCATTGGTTTCTGTTTCAACAAGGTCGGAGTAATTGGAGATATTGGTAATCTGAATCGCTGCATTTTCGTCGGTATCTACAAGTACCCTTCCTGCAGATACACTACGGTCAAAGGCAATGCTGGAC
>JAEZBW010000198.1 GCA_023426765.1 Bacillota bacterium | reverse complement strand
TTATACTGGCTTCGTAGCCGAACTTGCTTGAGAAATTGAACTCTTGTTGAACCGCCGTATACCGAACGGTACGTACGGTGGTGTGAGAGGTCGGCTACTCAATTAATGGGTAGCCTCCTACTCGATTAGATGCAAGAATATAAAAATTGCTCAAATAACTAGGATATGCTCAAATAAAGCTGGTTAAAAATATACCTGTCAACATCCTCTCAAGATGCTTTTTTAATAAGGAATCAGATAAAAATGTTCATGGAATATTTTCTTTTCAAATTCATATATCACATTGACATTTCTCGATTTGATTCATATAATATATCATATCGAAGCTTTTAGATTTGAGGTGATAATATGGACTACTACCTGGAGAACACGAAAGTGTTTAAAGCGCTGGGTGAATCCAAAAGAGCGATGATTGTAGATATGCTCTCCTGCGGAGAGCTATGTGCCTGCGACATTTTGGAGAAGTTTGAAATGTCCCAATCCACATTGTCTCATCACATGAAAATTCTTTGTGAATGTGGGATTATTAAAGCGCGGGAAGAAGGTAAGTGGACGTATTACTCGTTGGACGATGATACCATCAACAAAGTAAAACAATTTTTCTGTGCTATTACATCCGCTAAGGAAAATTGTATTTGCAGAGATAACTTAAGCTGTTGTAAGGGGTGTAATGAAGATGAGTAAATGTTGTTGTTCTTCCGATAACTGTTGCCAACCGCAGCCGAAAAAACCGATCAACATTGATTTTCTTTATCTGGACACAACGGTTTGCGGTCGATGCCAGGATACAGAAAAAGCACTGGACGAAGCAGTTTCCAGCGTAGCAGTGGTGCTTAATGCGGCGGGGTATGAAGTCAAGGTAAACAAAGTAAATATTGCAACAAAGGAGTTGGCGATTGAATATCAATTTATCAGTTCGCCGACCATCCGCGTGAATGGAAATGACATCGCAATAGAGCTCAGAGAATCACTTTGCGAGGATTGTGGAACTCTTTGCGGAGATAACGTTGATTGCCGTGTATGGGTATATAATGGAGTCGAGTATACGTCCCCTCCAAAGGAACTGATTGTTGATGCCATCCTGCGTGAGGTATATAACGCTGGGCAAAATGAGCATGAGCGAAAAACATATCAGCTTCCTGAAAATCTTGAAAAATATTTTATAGCCAGGGCACACAAGGATTAGTGCTGCAATTAACATATTTATTGCTTCAGCCGAAAAATCATCCATAAAAAAGGAGTTGATCATTTTGAAAGAAATGAAAATATTCGAACCCGCTATGTGCTGCCCAACTGGACTTTGTGGTGTGGGAGTAGACCCTGAACTTTTGCGTATCTCTACAGTGCTTGACACGTTAAAAAAACATGGTGTAATGATTGACCGCTTCAACCTCAATAGTGCACCTGCTGAATTTATAAAAGACAAGACTATCAACGCTTATATCAATGAAAAAGGAACAGAGGGACTCCCAGCAGTAATGGTACATGGCGAGATTGTCATTACAGGCCGATACCCTTCCAATGAGGAATTTACAAAGCTGCTTGATCTCCCCGGGGATGTGTTGGGAATAAAGAGGAAGCCCATAACATTAAAGGTTTCCAGGAAGAAATCCGGCGGCTGCGATTGCAAGGGAGGCTGCTGCTAAAATGAATTTATTCGATCCCATTCATATCAAACTGACAAAATATCTTTTCTACACCGGCAAGGGTGGCGTTGGTAAAACCAGCGTCGCTTGTGCCACCGCTGTTTCTCTCGCAGACAGGGGCAAGCGTGTGCTGCTTGTCAGCACTGACCCGGCTTCCAACCTGCAGGACGTATTCTCGATTGAATTGACTAATAAAGGAACACCCATCTCCGGCGTGCCTAATTTATATGTAGCCAACCTCGACCCCATACAGGCTGCTGCTGAGTACCGGGAGAGCGTAATCGCACCTTATCGGGGCAGGTTGCCCGAGTCTGTCATCACAAATATGGAGGAGCAGCTTTCCGGCTCCTGCACCATAGAAATAGCAGCATTCAACGAGTTCTCAAATTTCATAACAGACGAAAAGGTTCAGCAGGAGTACGATCATATCATTTTTGATACTGCTCCTACCGGCCACACTTTGCGTATGCTCCAGCTTCCTTCCGCTTGGAGCAGGTTTATAAGTGAAAGCACTCACGGCGCATCATGTCTCGGTCAACTTTCCGGTTTAGAGAGTAAAAAATCAATTTACAAGCAAGCTGTAGAAACGCTGACGGATGGCAGACTGACTACATTAATACTTGTTACCCGACCGGAAACGGCACCATTTAAAGAAGCGGAACGGGCTTCCGGTGAACTGTCTGCGTTAGGTGTTAACAATCAAATACTGGTTATCAATGGAATATTGATGGAACATACAGATATTCTATCTTCCAGCCTTTACGAAAAACAGCAGGATGCAATTTCTGCTATGCCGGATAAATTAAAGATGTTTCTGAATTATATGGTACCCTTACGCTCGTATAATGTCACTGGTTTGGAAAATGTGCGTGCTTTACTTACTATTGACTATGTGTCCGCTGAGCCGCAAACTTTGAATACAGATCATATTCCATCACTGGGCGATGTGATAGATGAGTTCGCTGCAAAAGGCAAACGTGTAATATTTACGATGGGTAAAGGCGGTGTAGGCAAAACCACCGTTGCGGCTGCAGTTGCGTTAGGACTTGCAGAGAGAGGAAAGAAAGTCCATCTTACCACTACCGACCCGGCTGCGCATTTAAAATTTGTAATAGATGAAACCAGCGGTATATCTATGAGCCATATTGATGAAGCAAAGGAGTTGCAAAAATATCAGATCGAAGTGTTATCCAAGGCACGTGCATCCGGCATGAGTGATGAGGATATTGCCTATATTGAAGAAGATCTTCGCTCACCCTGTACACAGGAGATAGCAGTTTTCCGTGCATTTGCTGAAATAGTTCAAATGGCTGACGATCAGGTTGTAGTTATCGACACTGCTCCCACAGGTCACACCCTGCTTCTGTTGGAATCCACACAGAGCTATAATCGCGAAATACAACGCACAAAGGGTGAGATACCTGAATCGGTGGCGCGACTGTTACCACGACTGAAATCAGACGAAACTGAGGTCATTGTTGTGACCTTACCGGAAGCGACTCCCGTTTATGAGGCTCTTCGTCTTGAAGATGATTTAAAGCGTGCGGGTATTGCTGCCAAGTGGTGGGTAGTTAATCAATCACTTTATGGCACGGATACATCCAATCCCATACTGACGGCTAAGGCAGCTGGTGAAATAGAATGGCTCAATCGCGTCAATGAACACGCGAAGGGGAAATTTGCACTGATTTCATGGAGCCCTGAAGATACCAGGGGTGATCGCTTGTTGGCTCTGTAAGCAGAACAAAATGATAAAAGTCGTATTTATTTGTCTGATACAAAAGAAAACATTTGACCTTGGCGATGAAGGTATGATAAACTAATCTTAGTTATTGGAGCGTTCCAATAATTCCTGAGGTGAATCCTGCAAAGTGAAATGAATGATTTCCAGCGATTGCTGAAATTAAAACAGACATATCAAAATCAATTATTATCAAAGGAGCATGAATATGAACACGATAAAAAAGACTTATGATGTAGTCGTTATTGGTGGGGGTCCAGGTGGTATTCCAGCTGCAATTGCCGCGGCAAGAAGAGGCTCAAAGGTTCTCTTGGTAGAAAAGAACGGATATCTGGGCGGAAATCTTGTGATAGGCCTGCCCCTGCTTGGATACCTTGATAAAAATGGTATCCAGGTCACCGGAGGGTTCGCTCAGGAGCTGGCGGATACGCTGATGGAGCGAAATGCATGTTATGGCCATAGCCGCTGTCCCATGCATAATTCAGTAACCTTGTATAACCATGAGGAAATGAAGCTGGTTCTATTTGAAAAGTGCCTGGAAGCTGGTGTTGAAATCCTGCTGCATACAGAAGTGATCGATACCGAAGCAGAGAACGGTGAAATCAAAAGCCTGCTTTTATTCGGAAAGGGTAACCGTATTTCCGTTGAAGCCAGGGTCTTCATTGATGCAACCGGTGATGGCGATGTAGGTTATCTAGCCGGAGCCCGATATCAGAAGGGCCAGAAGAAAACAGGCGTGATGCAGCCTCCGACGGTGATGTTCTCACTGGGCAATGTGAACCTGAAGAAATTCCATCAGTTCATTGCCAATGACCCCGAGCAGATGGTGCTGTGGGATAATTCAGAAATCGGAAGAGATTATAATCCGGATCATATTCAGTCCACACCGAATCATGTTTTTGTTGGTTTAAGAAAGCTGTTTTCAGAGCTTAGGGCAAAGGGCGAACTGCCCATTGACCGGGATACTTTTATTTATATTAATTCTTTAATCCCGGGCGAAGTGAATGTGAATACGACACGCCTTCTGAACATTGATGGCAGCGACGTATTTGACCTGACAAAAGCAGAAATCGAAGGCCATTTCCAGATTCCAAAGCTGGTCGAAACCCTGAGAAAGCATGCTCCTGGTTTTGAGGATTGCTATATCACCCGAATCTATCCGACCATTGGGATTCGCGAAACAAGGAGATTTGCCGGCATCAGGGAATTAACCGAGGATCGTATTGTGGCCTGTGATATCCCTGAGGATACTGTTGCGCTGGGTTCTTATATCATCGATATTCACGATGGCAACGGCGCCGGTACGATTATCAAACGTCTTGAAAAGGCTTATGGCATACCCTATGGATGCCTTGTCAGCAGTGATTTCAGCAACCTGATGTTCAGCGGCAGGTGTATATCCATGGATGCCGTAGTTTTAAGCTCTGCAAGAGTGATGACTACATGTATGGCCATTGGCGAGGCAGCAGGTGTAGGTGCTTCTGTTGCAGCGAATAAAGGGATTTCTCCTGCTGAAGTAGACGATCAGGATGTGGTAAAGATCCTGAAAGAAAACGGAGCAATACTAAACTATTAGTTCAAAAGAATTTTATTTGGGTATTAAATATCAGGTGGGGTTTACGCTCTACCTGATATTTTAGTTCCTTGTGTGGCGGATAGATTACGTGGTAAACTCTTGTAAACAGAATGAAAAGTGAGGAAGTGAATGCGATGTCTGTAACGCTTTATGATGTTGCTAAGGAAGCCGGTGTATCTAAAAGCACGGTTTCTCTTGTGATTAACAACAGTGATGCGATTAAGCCAAAAACAAAAGCTAAGGTGTATGCTGCCATCGAAAAATTAAATTATGTTCCGAACATTTCTGCGC
>JAEZBW010000152.1 GCA_023426765.1 Bacillota bacterium | reverse complement strand
GCATTGAGCCTGTTACTGTTCAAACCCCAGTAGAGTTAGCGGGTGATTTGGGTGATGAGCAGAGACCGTTCGGGAAACCCGAGCCGGCTCCGAACAACATACATCGAAGCCTTTCTTCATATAGGGAAGGGTTCGGGCAAAACGAAGTGTTAAAATATACCTGAACTGGTTATAATATTGAGATGCAGGCTAACCTTGCAAACATGAATACAGAGGTGCGATTATGAGCATTCTTTTACAAAACCTTGCCGGTTCTACGGTTCACATGGTTGGAATTGGTGGAATCAGCATGAGCGGGCTATGTGACATTCTGATGGATCTGGGGATACGCATCACCGGATCGGATGAAAAAAACTCACCGACGATTGAACGGCTGAGAACGAAGAATATACCCGTCTTCCTGAAACAGGAGCCCTCCAACATCACCAACCAAAAGCTCGTAGTCTACACCGCTGCGATGAATTATGCCCATCCCGAGCTGGAAGCCGCCCGTCAGAAGGGGATTCCCGTCATTGACAGGGCTACTCTGCTGGGTGAGATCATGCAAATGTATGAAAAGAGCATTGCTATATCGGGCACACACGGGAAGACCACCACCACCTCGATGATCTCCTCCTGCCTGATGGAAGCCGGGAAGGATCCAACCATCCATATCGGCGGAGTTCTTGATTCCATCGGAGGCACCACCCATGTCGGAGGATCCCGCTATTTTGTCACTGAAGCCTGTGAGTATAAGGACAGCTTTCTGAAGTTTTTCCCAACCATGGCGATCATTTTAAACATAGAATCCGACCATCTGGATTATTTCCGGAACCTGGATCATATTTATGATTCCTTCGCTCGTTTTACCGGCCAAATCGCACCCGGAGGGGTTCTTGTGGGAAATGCGGATGACGAGCTTGTTGCAAGGCTGATGGATCGGGCGGGATGCCGCTCATTAGCCTACGGCCTCACCTCGCCGAAAGCCTCCTGGACAGCACGGAATATCTCTTTTGATGAAAACGGCTGTGCATCCTTTCATGTGGTTCATGAAAAAAAGAGTATTCAGCGAATCAAGCTGAGTATTCCCGGCCTGCACAATGTAAGCAACAGCCTTGCGTGCTTTGCCGCATGCTATACCCTGGGTGTACCGAATGAAATCATCCGCACCAGCCTGCGCAAGTTTACCGGAACACACCGCCGGTTCGAGCATAAGGGTATTGTGGACGGTATCCGGGTTGTGGATGATTATGCGCACCATCCCACCGAGGTCATGGCCACGCTGAAGGCGGCGAAAAGCTGTGCCCGAGGTAAGGTTCTCTGCGTGTTTCAGCCCCACACCTATTCCAGAACCCATGAGCTGATGGAGCAGTTCTCCAGAGCATTTACAATGGCCGACAGGGTGTATCTGACCGATATTTATGCCGCAAGGGAAAAGGACACCGGCCTCGTCCATTCATCCCAGCTGGCGGAGAAAATCAATCAGGTGATGAATAACGCCGTATACGTATCCTCCTTTAAGGATGCGGTGGATCGTCTGATACAGGATTCCTCGCCGGGGGATATGATTCTGACCATGGGTGCCGGAGATGTGGATCGTGTCGGGGAGCTGTTTTTGCAGGAAAAAAAAATCAGAGCAGTGGGGTAACCCTTCATCTGCTCTGACCATGCGGAAAAGTTCTTAACCGGCTTTTCTCCATAGTTTCGCAACAAGAACCGTCATATCGTCGGATATCTCATCGACATTTTCGCAGGCGTTTTTCAGAAGGTGTTCGGCCAACTCCTGAGGATTCAAGGTGCTTTTCAAATTTACAACCTTCTCAAGCAGGGTTTTTTCATTCCCGTCGCTCAGCCTGTCAAATGCGCCGTCGGTCATCATAATGATAAATTCCCCGTCGGTGATCCTTCTTTTCTCATAGGATAAGGGGTTCTCCTGATGCAGTCCCGCCGGCAAGTTATTAATTTGAATATAATCAAGGTTTCTGCCGTTGATGATAAGGCTTGGCATTGCACCCATTTTGTAGAACTCGGTTTCACCGGTATACAGATCGATGACCGAAATATCCATGGTCGCATATTTTTCAGGGCTGCTGATCTCTATCATCATATTCACCAGCGACAGCGCCAGACGAATGGAAAGCCCGCAGTCCAGCAGCTGTTCAAACAGGCCGATGGCTGTTTCACTCAGCCGGTTAGCTTCCCTTCCGCTTCCCATGCCATCGCTGATCGCTGCGATATACTTGCCCTCACGGGTTTTCAGGAATGTAAAGGAATCTCCTGAAACGCTGGCCTTATTCTTCTTTAACCGGGCCACCCCTGTTGTAATGCCCATGTTTTCCTTTTCCTTCACGGTCACCATGCAGTTTCCGCTGTTGTTTTTACAGCTCCCTTCTTCGGGCAGCATCTGCACCCCCAGGATCTGTGATACGATGCCTGCGATTTCGGCCGGGCAGTTATGAAAGCTTTTGCATTCGTCAAGGTTGACAAACGCCGAGAATTTTCCGTTGAAACCTCGTTTCACCTCGACGTCGCTTACCGGGAAACTGTTCTTTCTAAGCATGGCGGCGATCTTTCCCTCCTCTTCGTCGAAGTCTTCGGTATCCTGCAACAACTCCTTCGATATTTTGGAAAGGATCTCCGAAACGGTGAAAATCTGACCCGGTATGGCGCTTTGCGTCTCTACCACTGCTTTTTGCCACACCTTATCCACCCGTTTGATCTCAATGATTCGCAGCAGCGCATCAATGACCGACCCCGATTTAACACAGAACCGGTTCAGTTCCTGCTCGGCTTCATGGCTTGGATCGGCCTGATGCTTCTGCAGGGAGTCAACCAGGGCGTTGAAGGTTTTATAAGTGAAAAACAGCTTTGTCTCCCAGCAGGTGGACGACTTTCCGCAAAAGCTGCAAACCTGCTGTGTCAGTTGTTCCATAACGGCACCGGCAATTTCACCTCTGGTTTCGGTATGAGTTTTCAACTGCCTGTCCACCGTATGACCAAGCTTGCAAAGGGCAACAGACATATTTTCAAGACGATCGGACACCGTCCGGCGCACTTTGTCCATTTTGCGGTTTTCGGCAGATTCCCCTGCAAAAAAGCGCTTGAGGGCATATAGCTTTCCCGCCCTTAAATCTGGAATGAACAGAAAAAGGAGAACGGGCAGAATCATATCCGGCAGGGTTAGGTAAACCTCTTTTGCGGTCAGCAGAAACAGGATCTGAACCATCAGAAAGCTGGCGGCCGATGCAAATCTTGATTTCTGAAGCATGCCCGAGGTCATCCCGGATATGGCATAAATGCCGATCAGCGAAGGAAGGGATTCGGGATAGGCTGCAGCCAGGGACAAGCCTGCAATCGCCCCCGCACAGGCACCGAAACCGGGCCCGAAATGCCGGGTGAGCATCAGAAGACCGACCCCGGCCAGGATTCTGTCGAGGGAAACACCTGGAAACCGAATGCCTGATACACCCAACAGAAAAGCGCCCCCCATGACAAGCAGGCCAAAGTATTCCATGTTTTTCTGCCCGATGTATTTGTCTTTGAAAGCTGGTTCCTGCCCCTGCAGCGTGATGGAAAACAATGAGGTGACGATACAGATTACGGCCACTTCCATCAGCAGAATCAAAAGGGTTTGAATGTTCCTGCCATTCAGCACAAAGACAAGCAAGCCTGTTGCTGCTGCGGCGGTTCCGACAATGCAGGCGTTCTTGATCAGATCGGGTTCCTGTTTGTTTTTATAGACAAGCTTTTTCAGCCACTCGAAAAGAAAAATCATGGCTGCCTGCTTCAGCGCAGCCATCGGATCCCCGCCGATCAGGCTGCCTGCAACAATGGCTGCGAACATCATCGCCTTCAGAAAAACATTCCCGGGAAAAGCTGCGTAAAAAGCCAGCCCGAAAGGCTTGAGCAGACCAAATATCGTTCCCTGTGACAACACCCCCGCAAAAAGGCAGGATAAAAAATCCGTAGCTGCGATTGTTTTGAACTGCCCGGCGGTGGGAACGAGCTTGCGCAAAAACAATGCCAACCCTCGGTTGGAGTAGGATGTGCTTTTCATCATGAAAGACCTCCCGGCTTTGTCATTGGTATGCTTCAATTATACACAGGCTGGTTGTCTTTCCCTGTCGTTTTACAGTTTTTCCCGGAAATATTCAGTTCTGCTGCTTCCATGAATCCAACGCGAAATGACTTCGTAAATAATCTGACCAAACAGAAAAAGCAGGCCGCTTGCTGCCGGCCTGCTTGTGTTTGCGCTTTTCTAATCTTCTTCAGGCAATATGCCCAGGTTTACCG
The DNA here is from genome assembly GCA_023426765.1 of Bacillota bacterium. Classification (GTDB taxonomy): domain Bacteria; phylum Bacillota; class Clostridia; order DSM-8532; family DSM-8532; genus JAAYJG01. The sequence continues at coordinate 2,945 of JAEZBW010000152.1, read as the reverse complement.
CCACATTGTCAAATGCGTCGATACCACATCTTTTTCCGGACCAATGCCTGCAGGTTGCGCAGGATACCTCATTCTCACCGGAAACACCCATCGTGGCCTGCATTCCCCTTCTTTCCGACTGGTACTGGCTGCAGTTTTCACCAACCTGCTTTAATTCCTCCGTTGTCATTTTCTCGCTCATCCTGTTCCCTCCCATTTCTTCAACCTGAACTACCTGTTCAAAGTATACCCATGGCAGGGAAAATTATGTGCTTCGTTTCAGAACGGAAAAATATGGCTCCCTGCAGCGAAACCTGACTGCCCGGAGAAAACGGCTAATCGGTCTGTTTCAGTTTTGCAAAAGAGGCCATCAGCCTTTTCATACCGAACTCATCAAAATTAATTTCAACACGGTAATCGTTATTTTCGGGCACAATGGTCATGATGGTGCCCTTCCCGAACTTTTTGTGAATGACCCTTATTCCCGGCTCCAACCCGCTGACATCCAAATCACTGGCCTGGGTAAAGGAAGCGGTGCGCTGCTTCCAGCTGTCGAGCCCGATAGGAGGCTGAGGCTTGTAGGAAGCTTCCGGCTTCTTCTGTGGTCTTTCGGCCCCATCCTCAACCAGCTCGCCCGGGATTTCGTCCAGAAACCTGGAGGAGCGGTTGTAGGTTGTATTTCCAAATAGCATTCTGGATTTCGAATGCGTCAGATAAAGCTGTTCTCTGGCACGGGTAATGCCAACATAGCACAGCCGTCTTTCCTCTTCCATTTCCTTTTCTTCACCGATGGAACGATAGCTGGGAAAAAGCCCCTCCTCCATCCCGGCCAGAAACACCACCGGAAACTCCAGCCCTTTCGCGCTGTGCATGGTCATCAGCATCACTCTGTCGGGCTGTTCATCAATATTATCGGTATCGGCTACCAGTGAGATTTGTGCCAGGAAATCCTCCAGAGAAGGGTTTTCCTCTTCGCTGCTCCGCACAAATTCCAGCGCTACCGACTGAAACTCCCGTATGTTTTCCACCCGGGTTCTGGCTTCATCGGTACCCTCGGCTTCCAGCTCCTGAAGGATCCCCGTCTCCTCAATCACGGTTTTTATCCATTCGGTCAGCTCGGTATACGGTGCCATTGTCCTGAACCGCGTAAGCTTATCAATGAAGCCCTTCAGCTTTGGGGACACTCTGGCCAGGTCGGGAAGGGCATGTGCTTCCAGAAGAATCGAATAAATGCTGGCTTCATTGCTGATTGCCAGCTGTTCGGCTTTGTCCAGGGTGGTTTTACCGATACCCCTTTTGGGCACATTAATGATCCTCTTCAGGCTGATATCGTCATGAGGATTATGGATCACCCTCAGATAAGCGATGATATCTTTGATTTCCTTGCGATCGTAGAATTTATGCCCGCCGATAATCTTATAAGGTACCCCGGTTTTCATGAACGCATCTTCAAAGACGCGGGACTGCGCATTCAACCGGTAAAGAATCGCAAAATCCCCGTACTTTCTCGTACCGTCCTCCACTTCCTTTTTTATTACCGAAGCGGTATACCATGCTTCCTCTCTTTCGTCCTGGGCCTGGTATACCCGGATGGGCTGCCCTGCATCGTTTTTTGTCCATAACGTTTTTGATTTACGGCCATAATTGTTCTTGATCACCTGGTTTGCTGCGTCCAGGATTTTACCGGTGGATCGGTAATTTTGCTCGAGCTTCACCACATGGCAGTTCCTGAAATCCTTTTCAAAATCGAGAATATTCCGGATATTGGCGCCGCGCCAGCCGTAAATGGACTGATCATCATCCCCCACCACGCAAATGTTTTTGTGCAGATGGGACAGCATACTGACCAGCGTATACTGCGAAGTGTTGGTGTCCTGATACTCATCCACAAGGATATATTTGAATTTACTTTGATAATAGTCCAGCACATCGGGGTTTTCACTGAATACCCGGATGGTGTGCATAATGATGTCATCAAAATCCAGCGCATTATTTGCCTTTAGTTTTCTTTGATACAAGGTATACAGATTGGCCACCTTGCGCAGCCGGAAATCGGATCCGGCCACCTCTGCAAAGCTTTCGGGATCCATCAGCTCGTCCTTTGCGCGGCCGATTTCTCCAAGAACCTGTTTGGGCGGAAAGTTTTTGTCATTGTACCCAAGCTGGTTTAAACAGTCCTTCATCAGCGTTTCCTGATCGGAGGTGTCATAAATGACGAAATTGCGGTCAAACCCGATCCGCTCGATTTCTCTTCTGAGAATTCTTACGCAGCAGGCGTGAAAGGTGCCGACCCAAATATCCAGCGCTTTGGTTCCAACCAGCTTTTCAATGCGTTCCTTCATTTCCTTCGCAGCTTTGTTGGTAAAGGTGATCGCCAGGATATTCCACGGGGCAACCCGTTTTTCTTCAATAAGCCAGGCCACGCGGTGCGTAAGAACCCGGGTCTTCCCGCTGCCTGCTCCGGCCAGGATAAGCAGCGGCCCTTCGGTTTGTATAACCGCTTCCTTTTGCTGGGGATTTAACCCCTGTAACAGATCCATCATCAATCCTCCGGTATTGTTTGTCCAGATTATTATACAGGTTTACCCCCAGTTTTGCAAACGTTTGTTCTTCGCACAAAAGAGCAGTATAAAGCGTTCCTCAGCGGGTGTTAACTGTAACTATAAAGCATTTTCTGCTTTTTTCCGATGAAAATGGTAAGCATTTCAATGTGTTTTGGGCCGAAAAGGCTGAAATATACGTTGAAGCAGGGGGCTTCATTTTGACAAATATGAGGAAACAACGGGTGATTCCATGAATAAATCCGAGAAAAAGCGACTCCCGTATTGGGTTTTTTTCATTACGCTGGTTCTGTTGATCATTTGTTTTGTTTTGCTGAATTTTTTCTGTATGAGCCAATCTGCAAAACGGCATACCTATCATTTTCCAAACAATAAATTGAATATTCCCCAGGAAGGACTGTCCAT
>JAEZBW010000147.1 GCA_023426765.1 Bacillota bacterium | reverse complement strand
CAAATTCGAAAAAGCCGCCCAAGGGACGCTGTTTCTTGACGAGATCGGCGACATGCCGCCGGAAACCCAGGCCAAGATTCTGCGCGCCATCGAATCGCGCCAGTTCGAGCGGGTGGGCGGCGGCAAGCCCTTGCGCCTGGACGTCCGGGTGGTGGCGGCCACCCACCGCGACCTGCCGGAAATGATCCGCCAGGGGCGGTTTCGGGAAGACCTTTATCATCGCCTGAATGTTTTTCCGGTCCGCCTGCCGCCGCTTCGGGAGCGCCGGGAGGATATACCCCTCCTGGCCGGCCGTTTTCTGGAGGGGTTTCGCCCCGGGGCGCGGCTTTCTGTCGAGGCCTTGCAACGGCTGTTGGCCCATGATTGGCCGGGCAATGTGCGTGAACTGAAAAACGTATTGGAGCGGGCCACGGTCTTAGCCGGCGACACGGAAATCGCGCCGCGCCATCTGCCCGGGCTTTCCGCCCAGGGGCCGGCCGAGGCGGTTGCCGGCGACGAGGCGGCAGACTTGGACAGTCGGTTGGCCGCTTACGAGCGCACGCTTATTGAGGCTGCCCTATCGCGCACGGGCGGCGTCCAGTCCCGGGCGGCGGCGCTTTTGGGCATCAAGGAGCGCAGCCTGTGGCACCGGGTGAAAAAGCTGAGTATCGCCGTGGGGCAGTTTCGCGGCGAAGGTGACTGAAACCCTTGTGAACATCAAAATTTGCAGGGAAAGGCATCATTTTTTGGAGTATCTCTTCACGGAAGGCAGACCAGACAACGGTTTCCCGGGCTTGAGTCGCTTGGGTCGTGCGGATTTTCCAGAGAATCGGGGAAGGGCATGGTTTATGCTTGGCAGCAAACGCCGCAAGGCGAACAACCAGGAGGAGACAGATGGAAAAGGCAAGCAAATTTCAGCAAGGCGAACAGGGTTTCACGCTGATTGAAATCATCGCCGTGCTGGTCATTCTCGGCATCTTGGCCGCCGTGGCCATTCCGAAGTACAATGACCTGCAGAAGCAGGCCCAGATCAAGACCGCCATGGGCGCGATCCCCGCCCTGGTGACGGCCGCCACCAATGACTACCATTCGGCCGTCCTCAACACGCCGACCATCGCCGGTGCATGGGGTCAAGCCCAGGCGACGGCCACGGTTGGTGATTTTATTGGCACGTACTCTGCCGCAGCCAATGTGGTTAAAGTCGGCGTGACCGGTACGCTCAACGCCAACGTCGGGCCGGCGAGCTGGTGGGCAAACGTGTCTGCGTCGACCGGAGTTATGACGTATCAGTTTACTTTGCCGCAATAGATTGACTCAATTCTGAGATGCGGAGTGGATGCGAGATGTTTGCTTTTGTATCCACTCCGCAGCAAGGTTTCTGTATGATCATCAAATTGCGTGGTTATTCTGTTGGAGCTGCAGAGATTGGAGCGGTCAGGAGTCGTTGACGCAGAGTGGGCATTCCATTAGGGCGCAGGATTGTTCGATAGTCATGAGCACGTGCAGTGTACAGCTCTGCCTGTTCTTCTTGGCCGAAGAAGCGAGAGAGCCTGCTCAGGCCAAGGTTCGCGTCCGCTGCGTCGTTTTCTTCCATTCTTCCCTTTCTTGAATCAAGCGCTCGTCGAAGTTGCACGTATGCCTTTCCATTATGTCCTTGCTGTGCATAGGCTTTCCCCAAGAGCGCTCTGGCTGTGGGGTCATTTGGGACCGTTCTTAGAGCGGTCTTGAGTTCAACGATCGCAGCTTGTGAATTTTGCTGGGAGAAAGCCAGGCGGGCGAGGCCATGGTAGGCGTTGGGAAGATCGGGCTGCAAGCGCAGAGCTTCGCGGAAGGACTCTTGGGATTGTTCCGTAAGTCCTTTGTGAAGATAGGCTAGTCCGGCGCACCACATAAGTATGGCCTTCACCGGTTCCCTGTCGTGCAACTGCGAAGCCTGTTCGTTTATAAAATCCAATGCCTCATCATAGCGCCTTTGACGTACGAGCAATGCGGCCAGCGCTGACGCCACTTGAGGGCGTGACGGTTTACGTTGTAATGCCAGCTTGAAGAGTTGTTCAGCTGTGGCATCGTCTCTGATTTGATCAAAGATAAACCCAAGCGTCATGAAAGTCTGTGAGTTTGATGGGCTCAGGGTAAGAGCCGGGAGCATGTATTCCAAGGCCTGCGTGGGGTCTCCCTCGCCGAGGGCCAGGGCAGCCAGGCTGCTTCGTCCTCCTGGCACGTTTGGGGCAAGCTCGACATTTTTTTGGAAGTGCTCTTTTGCTTTTTTAGTATCTTTTTTTAACGCAAGTATGACAGCAAAGTTGTTGTGAGCCACGTAGTTAGTGTTATCTATCTCTATTCCATGTGTGTACAAGTCTTCTTCGCTTGTCCAATTAAGAAGATATTCCAGGCTTATGCACATGCTAGTGAAAATTATAGCTATAGATAATGTTGTTGCTAATAAGATGCTTGAGCCTATTTTGGTTCGAATATCATCTAGTGTCCACGTTGTCAATATAAGTAACCCAATTGAAGGAATGTACATATAGCGATCAGCCATGGCCTGAGCGCCAACTTGTACGATACCAATGACAGGAACTAATGTTCCAAGATAAAATAACCAACTAAATAATACGTATGGCTTTGTTCTTCGCAGTATCCAGGCGAAAAATGACAAGACTATCAAAGTAACAATGCAAATAATCAGACGCCAATCTGGAACTTGATCGTAGGGATAGAAGAATGACAGCGGCCATGGCCAGAATGTGCGCCAAGCATACACCACGTATGAATTTATGACGTTGCTTAGTCGCATGAAAAGTGGGACGGCGCTGAGGCCAATCACCGCCCCTCCCTCGCGTTGCGCCAGAAAGGTCAGGATGCATACCACCCCGACCATGGCGAAAAACGGCAGTTTCTCCAGAATGAGCCGGCGGGTGGGGAAGCGTGGGCCGGCCGCGTCGGGGAGGACGGCTTCGGGGCCGCCGGTCCAGCGGCCGAGTGGCCAGTAGTCGAGCAGGAGCATGACGAAGGGCGCGGTGACCAACAT
>JAEZBW010000084.1 GCA_023426765.1 Bacillota bacterium | reverse complement strand
GTTCAGAATTCTGTCAACCTCTTCCGGCGGAAGCCATTCCCGGCCTGAATAGGAGGTCCTGTTATCTGTTGTTTGCTCTTCTTCAGCTTCTGCTTGAAAGCAGCTGGGAATATGCATGTACTCCTTCACTTCATTCCAGTTCACCAGAAAACTGGTGCCATTCGCACAAAAAACCGACCCGGTTGGGTTGCCGACATCCCTTTCGGAATCATATCCCATCCTTTCGATGACTTCTTTGGGGTTATGACAGGGTTCGTACCCTTTCAGACTGCAAAGAAGCCTGCCCTGGCCTTTTGTATAGGCCATCACATCCTTCTGGTAGTTGCGCAGGGTAACGACGGGGCCTTCTCCCTGAAGAACAGCCATCTCCCCATCCAGATGCGATACATGGCATGTTCCGTGAAGCTGCTCGATATCGGACATCGCACGCCCCACCATTTTCCCGGGAAGCTCCATCTGAAAAATATACCAGGGCTCCAGCAGAACCGATTCGGCTTCCTTTAAACCCTGACGAACGGCACGCCAGGTTGCTTCCCTGAAGTCACCGCCTTCGGTATGTTTGTTGTGCGCCCGGCCTGATACCAGCGTTATTTTCATGTCGGTAATTGGGGATCCGGTAAGAACACCCCGATGAACCTTTTCTTTCAGGTGGGACAGAATAAGGTTCTTCCAGTTTCCCGCCAAGCCATCATCGCTGCAGTTCACCGCATACTGAAGGCCGCTGCCCCGCTCCCCGGGTTCCATCAACAGATGAACCTCGGCATAATGGCGCAGCGGTTCGAAATGCCCAACTCCTTCCACGGGTTTTGCGATGGTCTCTTTATAAACAATCCGGCCCGAATCCATGGATACATCGATCCCAAACCTGCTTTGTATCAAGCTCTGTAAAACCTCAATCTGCACCTCTCCCATGATCCGGACATGAATTTCCTGAAGCTGCTCATCCCAGACCAGTTGAAGCTGCGGATCCTCTTCTTCCAGCAGGCGCAGCTTTGGAAGCATCGCCCTCGGATCACAGCCTTCCGGAAGCCTGATTTGGTAAGTCAAAACACTTTCGAGGACGGGCGGTGCGGAAGTTTCCTCCATTCCGAGGCCCTCTCCCGGTTTTGTCATGCTTAAACCTGTTACCGCGCAGACACTTCCTGTTTCAGCTTCATTCACAGCTTCATATTTGAGGCCCGAGTAGATCCGGATTTGATGAACCTTCTCCTCCCAAACTCCGTTTGTTATTGAATCCTTCACCTGAAGGCATCCACCGGTAATTTTCATATGGGTCAGGCGGTTTCCCTGTTCATCTCTGTCTATTTTATATATTCTGGCTGCGAATTGCTGCGGATAAACCGGTATTTCGGCATACCGCAGCATCCCTTTCAGGAAAGCCTCAACGCCCTCCAGCTTTAAAGCCGAACCGAAATAGGTTGGGAACACCTTACGCTCCTGAATGGATTTCCTGATTTGCGGAACAGCCACAAGCCCGTTTTCGAGGAAAGCCTCCATCAGCAGTTCATCACACATAGCCAGCTGATCATAAAAAGCAGCGGATTCCTCCCGTTCAAAGCCTACACAACCGTCCCCCAGCTGTTTTTTCAACTCACTCATCAGCTTTTGTTTATCGGGTTCATTCTGATCCATTTTATTGACGAAGATGAAAACCGGGATGCGATAAATGCTTAAAAGACGCCACAGGGTTCTGGTATGTGCCTGCACACCATCTGCCCCGCTGATGACCAAAATGGCGTAATCCAGCACCTGAAGCGTTCTTTCCATCTCGGTGGAAAAATCCACATGACCAGGGGTATCCAGCAGGGTGATTTGCGTATTCTCAGCGTTAAAAACGGCCTGCTTGGAGAAAATCGTGATCCCTCTGGCTCTTTCAAGCTCGAAGTGATCCAAAAAGGCATCCTTGTTGTCCACTCTTCCCGGTTTTCGGATTCTTCCGCTGACATACAGCAGGCTCTCCGATAATGTTGTTTTCCCCGCATCCACATGCGCCAGTATTCCAAGAACCAGTTTTTTCATACGGTTTTTATCCTTTGCTGTCGATATGGTACTATCATACCAGTAAAGACAGCTTCTTCTCAACTGCCGCCTTTAATTTATGAAAACCAGATTTTCGCAAATCATTCTGGAAAGCTTTATTCTTCCTGTTAAAATTTATTTCCGGGTGGTATTTATGTATAGTATCACGAGAACCCGATTAAAGGAGTTCCCATGAAGAGTATAAAAACAAAAGGAATCATCTATTCAATATGTTTAATACTGTTCGCTGTTTTACCACTGGGAATCGGCGCTTATTCCTGGTTCCGTCAGGTCCTGGTCAATGAGGTGAACCAGGCAGTTATCAGGGTTGCTGAGGAAACTGCTGATCATTTAAGCAGTTATATTTCTCAGTTCATTTCTCCTCTGGTTGGAATTTCTCAGGATGAAGAGTTTGTCAGTATGGACTGGGAAGTACAGCGGGATATTCTTCAGGCGCAAATTCACCCGGATTACCTGGGAATCGCTCTGGTGGACCTGGAAGGAACAGCGCGTTATATTGACGAATCCATTCTGGACTTAAGTGACAGAAATTATATTCAGGAAGCTCTGGCCAGAAAGATTTCTTTTTCCGAAGTTATTGTCAGCCGGAAAACAGGTGAACATGTTATTATGCTCGCTGTCCCCATTTTTCAGGGTAAAACGGTGAAGGGCGCATTGATTGCCAGGCTGGATGAAAACTTCCTCTCTGATTTCGCATCAAGCCGCGGTTATGGAAAGAACGGCAAGGCCTATGTGATCAGCGAAGCAGGTGCGATCATATCCAGATCCAAACAGGAGAATGACAGTAAAACCTTTAATATTTATGAAGCTGCACTAAGCGATAGCAATTATGCAGGTTTATCGGAATTTGTACACAACAGCCAACCGCAGCAGTCGGGTTATGGCAGCTTTGATTTCCATGGAGAGAGGATTCTGGCGGGGTTTGCTTCGGTTGAGGAAACCAATTGGAAGGTTTATGTGGGCACCACTGAGGAAGAAGCCTTAAACAGCCTGAATAATCTGGCCAAAAACTTTCTCCTTATTATATTGCCTTCTCTTCTGGTCTGCTCTATTCTTGCCTGGATTACCGTTCATCGGCTGATGAAGCCCATTATGGAGCTGGACAGTTTATTCTCTCAGGGTTCGGCAGGAAACCTTACAGTCAGGTTTACACGTAGCTCAAAAGATGAAATCGGCAGGCTGGGGTTAAACTTCAACCGCATGATGGATAAAATTAAAACGCTGACACAGTATGATCCATTGACATCCCTTTTAAATCAGTTTGTTCTGGAAAATGAAGTCGAGCGGTTAACACATCATGAACCCTCACAGAACTTTTCCATCATCATGATCGCTATCGAAAAATTCAGCCAGATCAATGACACCTATGGCTATGCCGTGGGAGACGCAGTGCTTTGTGAGGTAGCAGACCGTATTTCAGATTGTATTACGGAAGATTGTCAGGTATATCGCTATAAGGGAGACGAGTTTATCGTCCTTGGGAAAAATTCGCCTGCAGAAGATGAAATTCAGTCCATCGCACAAAAAATACTGGCGTCCTTATCCGAAAGCTATCCGATGAAAGGAAAGAATATCCAAATCCGTGTCAGTATCGGTATCTTTCATCGGAATGAAGACACCCAAACCGAGGATCCGCTGAAATCGGTAACCAATGCGGTGAATTTTGCGAAACATCTGGGCGGCAGCCAGATTCGAACCTATAATCGACAGCTGCATGCAAATCTGGTGGGAATCAGAGAACTGCAGGCAGAGATCCCGTATGGAATCAAGGAGGATCAGTTCTACCTGATGTATCAGCCTGTGGTAGACCTGGAGAATAATCAGCTGATCGGTGTTGAAGCACTCATCCGCTGGAATCATCCGAGGAAAGGCCTGCTGTACCCCGACCAGTTCATTGACCTGGCCGAACAGAATGGAACCATTGTGGATGTGGATTTTTGGGTGATCAATTCCGCATGTAAACTCATGAAAGGCTGGGTTGATGCCGGTAAAAAGCCCATCGGTATTTCTGTAAACATCTCGGCCAAAACTTTCGAAGGAAAAAGGTTTGTCCCGGCCATTCTCGAAATCCTGAAGCGTTACGGTGTTCAACCGGATTTACTGCAGCTTGAAATCACCGAACGGATGGTTATCAATAACATTGAAGAGAGCATTATCCGGCTGAATGAGCTTCGGGCCGCGGGGATTCAAATTGCCATCGATGATTTCGGAATAGGCTATTCATCTCTCAGCTATATTATCCGCCTGCCCATTGACACCATCAAGATTGACAAGTCATTCATCCGGAGCATGGGTACAAGCAGTGAAGCAAAGGTGCTTGTGGCAACGATCATCAACCTGTGCAAAAGCTTAAAATATAATGTTATCGCCGAAGGCATTGAGAACAAAGAAGAATTGGAATACCTGAAAAAAATCAAATGCAACATGGGTCAGGGTTATTACTTCTCAAAGCCGGTATCCATTGATAAAATTCATATGGAGAGCAGTATTCGAACATAAAACTGCCGGTTATCATCCGAACCTTTTTCTGAATCCGCATTTTCTGCAAAGCTCCTCTACGGCTTCTCTCCTGTTAAAACCATCTACAAGGTTCCTTGCTCTTTGCAATTCGATAATCTCACTGAAAGTGTTTTCATGGATATTTCCCAGATTTATCACACCATCACCGTCCAGACAGCAGGGAACTACCGTTCCGTCCGACAAAATAGCCGCCTGGCTGCGAAGCCCATAACAGAAACCATAAGGGTCGTTTTCCTGCCGATGAATATCAGGCCATTGAAACTGGTGATCTTCATTGACATATACCCTGTCTGCGATTTTAATACCCCTTTCGGGCAGCATTCCTTCCTGAATTCTGTAGGGTAAATGAAACTCGTGTTCAATCGCTCTCAGGAGTTCGTTGTTTTTCTCCCTCTCCCGTTCCGTAGCGTTGTTCTCATTGAGATTCCACAAACGTAATGCGATGAGCATATTCGTCCTCTTAACGGCTTCCTTCGCAAATGACAAAACAGGCCCGATATATTCGGCTTTACCCTGCATCCCCTCATTCCCGTCAAAGCTGTGCAGTGAAAAATTTACCTGCCGCAGCGCGGGTTTCGAAAGAAGCATCTCTTTCACCTGGTCAATCAGGGTTCCATTGGTCGTGATGTTCGCCTTGAAATGCTGCTGATGGCTGATATCCAGAATTTGATCCAATTCGGGATGCAGCAGGGGCTCCCCCTTCACATGAAAATAGATATGGCTGGTGTGAGGTTTGATTTGCTCCAATATTTTGCCAAAGGTATCCAGGCCCATGAATTCCGGCTTCCGGCTGGACTTCGGGCAAAAATCACAAGCGAGATTGCAGGCATTTGTTATTTCAATATAGATCTTTTTAAATTTTTTCATCCGTTGTCCGTTACAACTCAATCAGGTCATTGACATTATGAGCGCTCACGATGTCTGATCGGGCAGGAATCCGATCCTGCGGTTTTTGGCCGGCAACAAGGTAATTGTACAGATAGATGACGGGATCATGTCCCTGACCGAATGGATCCTGGCCGATGGACGCGTAAATGATGCCGTCCTTGATTGCCTGGAAGATATCCTTGTCACGATCAAAACAAACCACACGGGTACGCTCCTTCAGGCCGGCCTCGACGATGGCCTTTACAGCTCCCGATGGGCCTCCGCCGGTAACAAATATGCCATCGATGGTTTTGTTGCTTTGCAAAAATTCTGTCACAGCCTTGTAAACCGTTTCATTGTTGTCTTCTACATCAACACGCCCTGCAATTTTTATTTTTTTACTTCTCTTCACGGCATCCAGAAAACCATTCTGTCGCTCGGCGTGCAGTCCATGCGTGCCAAACCTTGCGGCGATAAGCACATTTCCCTTGCCATTCAGGGCTTTTATCATATTTTTCCCGGCTTCAAAACCCTGCAGGTATGTATCCGGGCCATAATAAGCCAAACGCTTTATGTCTTTGGGGAAATCACAGTTAAAGCTCATGACGGGGATGTCTTTTTCAGCCAGGGATTTTACGACGGGAATGGCCTGTTGGAAAAAGCCGGGGATGACAAAACCGTCATATCCTTTATCAATATAACTCTTGAATGCCTCGATAAGATCGGTCTCAGCATATCCTGCCCCCATACCATAATATTCAACATGTGCATTTCTCGATGCAAGCTCCATTTGAGCGTAAAGCACGCCCTGGCGAACGGATAACCAGAAAGCATGATCCATAGGCGCCAAAAAAGCTATTCTCAGCTTCTTCGGGCTGTTTTGTGCAACCGGCCTTAAGGAAGTATTAAACCGGCTGATCAGGGTCTGGATTCCTGCGAGCATGTTATTCAAAGACAGGGTATTGTGTCTGATCTCGTCCAGTTCGGCCAGTTCTTCCTGGGTTACGGCGGCTATCTCCTGGGTTTTCGTGGATATCTCATTGGATGCCGAATGCAGCTCATCGCCTTTTGCATTGGTCTCTTTTGTGAAAGTGTTAATCTGGTTGATTTCTGTGTAGATGTTCTTCATGTTGTCGGCCAGGACAGAGCTTTGACTGTTAATGGTATAGAAGGATTCCTTCACGGAATTGAAGGTTTCCTTGCTGGCATTGAAGCTTTCGACGCATCCGCTGATGTTTTGGCTTAATATTTCGCTTCCTTTAACGATATTTCCAACAATCCCCGTAATCCGCCTGATACCGTCCTTTGTCTTTGTACCAAGCTGGTTGATCTCATTTGCGATGACCGTAAAACCCTTGCTGAATTCACCGGCTTTGGCAGCTTCAACGGAAGCGTTGATTCCCAGCAGCTTCAGCTGCTCACTTACCTTGATAATGAATTCGCCGACCTCGGTGATCTCTGCGATCTCTCCGTTCAGCTTTCCAAAGAATTCATAGGTAATATTCAGGTTGTCAGATATGGTATTCATTTGATCGTAGAAGTGATCCAGATGGTTGGTTCCTTCTTGTGCAACGCTGACCGTTGTATGGATATACCTCTCGAAATTGGCGATATTGGAAGTGATTCCATCAACCCTTTTGCTGATCCCTTCGATGCTTTCAATGGTCTGATTGACTATTTTCAGCTGATCCAGCGCCTTTTCGGCCACATGGTTGATGTTCGCCGCGATGTGCTCATTCCCCTGATAGGTCATGTCAATGCTTTTCAGCACCTTGTCAATGGAGTCGGACAGGACGATGACGTTCCCCTTTGTCATTTCTATAAAGCTTAGAAGGTTGGATTTCATGTCATTGAAAGCGATGGTCAGGATTTCAAGCCCCTTTGTTTTATCAGCGGAAATATCATTGATATTCAGCTCACCTTCTGAGAGCTTCTTTGCATTGTGATTGATGATAACAAGGGAGGATAAAAAACGTCCCAGTATTATCAGTAAAACAACCGACAGCAGTGCAGCTAAAATCATGATCACCGCATAAACCTGCTTTGGAAAGGCTGAGCCGGTGATATTGCCTGCCGGATCGGTTGTTGTTGATAAAACAAAGACGAGAAGTGTGGCCAGCAGCAGGATACACATGGAAAACAACAGGGCGGTAATGATCGTTCTGGCTTTAAACCGGCCGGAACCCTTTTCTTTCGTTTCTTTACTGAACATCTGGGGATTCCTCCTGAAAGAATTCACATTTATTTCTGAACACAGGGAATAAAGCAGGGCTTATTCCCTGGTTCAGGTTTGTATTAACTGCTTACCCTATTTTTTATGAATCAAACGAGTGTCACACTGAAAATTTCGGCATGAACTCCCTTTGCTGCCATATTATTTTCGGATGCCATAGGTTTTATTTGCATTTTGAATAAAGATGATACCATTGCCCGGCTCATCGATTTTCAGGGTCTGCCCGATGTTGGATACGATGGCCTCCGTCCTGTCGGATTCTGATACGATAAGGACCATTTCCTTCTCCGGCTCAATTTCCATATTGAATAATTTGCTGGTTTCATGAATTCCCGAGCCTCTGGCGTTGACGATGGTCCCACCCTTTGACCCCGCCTGCGTGGCTGCTGTTATAACCTCTTCGCCTTTTCCCTTATCTACGATGATGGTGATGACATGATACATGATATTTTCAGCTCCTTCTTCC
>JAEZBW010000044.1 GCA_023426765.1 Bacillota bacterium | reverse complement strand
AAGCTGAGTTTTGGGACGCCCTCGACCTTAACGCGCTGCCCGAGCTGACGGCCACGGCCGTATACGACTCGGCGGTAAACGTAGGCCGGTCCCGGTCCGTCAAGTTTCTCCAGGAAGCGTGCAACTTTTACCCCGGGTCCTGCCTGTCCGTTGACGGGGGTTTAGGGCCGAAAACCATGTCCCGCGTGTTTCTCATCGCCGGGCACGGGCCGGCCGTTGACTTGGCTTTGGCGCTTCGTGTGCTCAAGGCCAGACGCGGATTCTACGTTTCTTTGGCGCAGAAAAATCCCGGCCTGTCCGTTTTTCTTAAGGGCTGGATCAACCGCGTGGCCGCGCTTGAAAAGTACCTTTCGGCCGGGGTGACCGCGTGAGCTCGCTTGTTTCCCGGAAGCTCGTCGCGGGTATCGTGGCCATCCTGGTCGTCGGGCTCAACGCCCGCATGGGCCTCGGCCTGACTGACCAGGAAATCCAAGCCATCCAGACAATCGCGCTTGCCGTCATCGGGGCGCAGGGGTCCGCCGATCTGGCGACCTCTCTGATCCCGTTTTTCTCCAAGATCCAAGCCCCGACAAAAGCGGAGGGTTAAGCCATGACCGACACCGAGCAGATCCCCGAGGTCATCCAGCCGGTTCCCGAACAGCAGCCCGAAGCTGCCGAACAGCAGCCCGAAGCTGCCGAAAAGAAGCTGGTCTTTATGACCCGCGACCCGAACAAGGGCGGCCTGGGCATCGCGTCCGCGAACGTTCCGGCCGATGAGGTCTCGAACTGGGAAGCCGCCGGTTGGGAAAAGGCCGCCGAGTAATGCGCCGCGCCGTTACTTGCTTGGTCCTGGCGATTGCCATTTCGGGATGTGCCGGCCTGGGGAAGGTTTCTCCTGAGGGAGCAGCCAAATCGCTGTCCCAGGCGCAGGGCGCGCTTACGGCGCTGGACACCCTGGTCAAGACCGCCCCTCTTACCGACGAGACCAAGGATCAGATTGCCGGGTACGCCAAGTGGGCGAGCGTCGCGCTCCAGGCTGCCGGCGTCCTGGCTCCCGTGGTCGAGTCCGTTGCTTCGGGGAGCTAGCCATGGAGTACATCCCCTTCCCCGAATACGACGCGCTCACCGCCGAGGATAAGGCTCGCATCTGCAACGGATGCGGCCCCGGCGGCTGGAAGGTCAACCCCATCCCGAACAACCTGCTTGGCGTGGTCGTTACCGAGCCGTGCAACCGTCACGACATGGCCTATCACCTCGGCCAGGACAAGGACGAGGGCGACCGTGACCTTCTCGCCAACATGGTTACCGACATCATCCAGGACTTTCGGGCCAGCCACGGCGCGGGCCATGTCGTTGATTCAGCGTTGCTAAAGGCTCGTCTTACCCTTGCGGTAGACTACTTCATCGCCGTGTTTGTTGGTGGCGATGCGTACTTCGGGAAGGGTTAGGCGTGCTGCAGGAACTTCCTAACTGGCTCACATTGGCCGCTGTATCCGTAGCCGTGTTCTTTATTAAGCGCTGGCTTAACGACTCTCAGAAAGGGGTTGATGAGCTTCGCGCTATGATGAAGACGTACTCCGATCAGCAACACCAGTGTCAGCTATCGTTGGCGACGACGTTTCGGACCAGGGCCGACGCGAAAGACGACAGCGATAAGCAGTGGCGTAGGATCGACGACACAGACCGTAGATTGACCAGGCTTGAAGCGATCGTCGAACAGGACGGGCGCGCGTAATGCCGCTACGCGCGCCTCGGCCCTGCAAAGCGCCTGGATGCGGCGCGCTGGCTTCGGATGGCGCGTACTGCCCGGCGCATGAGTCCAGGTCGGCCCAAGATAAGGCCGTGTCGGAGGCCCGCCGGCCATCCGCAGCCGCCAGGGGCTACGACCACCGGTGGCGTAAGGTCCGGGACAGCTTTTTGAGACGGAACCCGTTGTGCGCCAAATGCGGCAAGCCCGCAAGTGTTGTTGACCACGTTGTACCGCACAAAGGCGACTGGATTTTGTTTTGGAAAAAGGAAAACTGGCAAGCTCTGTGCGAACGCTGCCATAATGTGAAAACAGCAACAGCGGACGGCGGCTTTAATAACGCGCCGGTTAGTGTAGTAAGGTAGGGCGGGTTAAAAGTCGAGAACCCACGTTTAATAGACCGCGCATTTGCTCATTTACGTGTGCGTGCAAAATTCAGAGGTGTTTTGTGAGGGGAAGACCGCCGGTACCGTCAAAGCTGAAGGTCCTTCGGGGCACGGATCAGCCTTGCCGGATGAACAAACGGGAGCCAAAGGCCGAGCCCGGCGCGCCCGTTTGTCCGGCGTGGCTTTCGCCCAAGGCCAAGCGCGCGTGGAAAGAGCTCGTCGGCATCCTGGGCGGCATGGACATTTTGTCCAAGGCCGACCGCCGGGCAATGGAACTACTTTGCGACGCTTACGCCGAGTACCGGGACGCCCGGGCCGTCGTGGCGAAGCAGGGAGCGACGTACGAGGCCGAAACCGTAGCCGGTGGCGTCATGATCCGGCCACGGCCCGAGGTGGCCATTGCGGCGGACGCCTGGCGGCGCGTTAAGGGTATGCTCACCGAATTTGGCCTTACGCCGGCCAGCCGGTCGCGCGTTCAGACACCGGACAAAGGCGAAAAGGCCTCTCCTTTTGCGGAGTTCTTGAACCATGGCTAAAGCGGCCACCGCTCCCGCTTACCCCCGCGTCGAGGCGGCCATGCAGTACGCCCGCGACGTGGTGGCCGGGGTCATCCCGGCGTGCAAGTGGACGGTGGCCGCCTGTCAGCGCCAGCTTGACGACTTGGCCCGGCAGGACTCCGATGCCTGGCCGTTCCGTTTTGGCGAAAGTAAGGCAGAGCGTGTCTGTAAATTCATAGAGCTTTTGCCCCACTTTAAGGGCAAGTGGGCGGGAACCCCGATATGCCTTGGGGCATGGCAAGCTTTCATCCTGGCCACCGTGTTCGGGTGGGTCAGCAAGGCCGATGGCACGCGCCGCTTCAAGACTGCTTACATCGAAGTGCCCCGGAAAAACGGTAAGAGCACGTTCACGAGCCCCGTGGGCCTCTACATGCTGGCGGCCGATGGCGAGGGCGGCGCGGACTGCTACAGCGCCGCGACCACGCGCGACCAGGCTCGCATTGTTTGGGACGCGGCCAAGGAGATGGCTCGCCGGTCCCCCGGGCTTTGTAAAACCCTGGGCTTGGCTGTTCAGGCGCACAACCTAAACGTGGCTTCCACGGCGTCCAAGTTCGAGCCGCTGTCCGCTGAAGGTGACACCCTCGACGGCCTTAACATCCACTTTGCGGCCGTGGACGAGCTCCACGCGCACAAGACCCGATCCGTGTGGGACGTCCTGGTCACGGCCACCGGCTCCCGGGCGCAGCCCCTCATTTGGGCCATCACCACGGCCGGCAGCAACCGGGCCGGTATCTGCTATGAGGTCCGCACCTACTTGACCAAGATCCTCGACCGTGTGGCCGAGGATGAAACCTTTTTCGGCGTCATCTACTCGATAGACGACGCCGACGACTGGACGACCGAAGACGCCTGGCGAAAAGCAAACCCCAATTACGGGTCTTCCGTCAGTCCCGAGGACATGGCCCGAAAAGCCGCCTACGCCATGCAGATGCCGTCGGCGGCCAACAATTTCCTGACCAAGCACCTAAATGTTTGGGTCAACGCCGATTCCTCCTGGATGGATATGCGGGCGTGGGACCGGTGCGCGGACCCCGGGATGGACCTGGACGATTTCGCCGGCCAGCCCTGCTACATCGGTCTCGACCTGGCGAGCAAAGTGGACCTGGCGGCCAAGTGCTACGTCTTCCGCAAAGACGTCGAAGACCGGCCCCACTATTTCGCGTTCTGGCGGTTCTACCTGCCCGAGGAAGCGGCCGAAGACGGGCGTAACAGCCAGTACAGCGGCTGGGCGCGCGATGGTCGGCTTGTCCTGACCCCGGGCCAGGTCCTCGACTTCGAGTACATCAAGCGCGACCTGCGGGACGACGCCGGCCGGTTTGAGATCCGGGAAGTGGACTACGACCCGTTTCAAGCCACGCAGCTTTCCCAGGAGCTTATGGCCGAGGCCTTCCCCATGGTGGAGTT
>JAEZBW010000016.1 GCA_023426765.1 Bacillota bacterium | reverse complement strand
GCATACAGCCTACAATACAGTTATGTGCGGAAGGCTCAATCCAATCCGGAAACTCGGGCTTCCCCCAGAATTCGTTATGGTAAGTGATACACGTTTCAGCTTTAATTGTAAAACGCTCTTTTGTGATTGCTCCTGTAGGACAATTCTTCAAACAAGCAAAGCATCCTTCACAGGACTTCATGAATTGGATTTCGCTCCAGTCATCATCATTCACCGGAAGATCACTATAGAATGCTGAAAGCAGCATGAAACTTCCGAAACCAGGGACATACACAAGGTTATTTCTTCCATAGGCACCCAAACCGCTTCTTGCAGCCAAAACCTTGTATGGGAGTTCTCCTGCCTCAAAAAAATGTGCATCATATGTGCAAAAGCTCTCATATAGATGCTTTTCTATCACTTTTGGCTTACTGATAAAATCAAGATATGTAGGTGGCATGATTATGGGAATGCTGTTTCCCTTCCATGTAAAAAATACCCTGGCCTGCGGACTTGAAGAGGCGATGATAATGACAGAAGTAATATCATATCCTGTTTCCGGTGGGGTGAACCTGTAAAATCCATCCAGCCACTGATACAGATTTTCATCAACATAGCCTCTCCTGTGAAGCTCATCAAATTCCTTCCGAAGCTCATAGATACGTTCCAATTTAACAATACTCGCATGGAAGCCCCTTTTTTGCATTTGATGCTTCAGCAAATCTCTAATCATAAAAACACTTCCGTTCCTTACACTTTTTTTATCGTGCGGAGGATATCACAAATCCTTGCAGTAGCCTCATGGGCTGAAGCCATGAATTTAACGGTCACAAAACTCCTATCCCCAATGATATCTCCTGGAATTGGATAAATTTTTGCAATTGGTTTATTCCATGGTGCCTTTCCAATAACTTCATGAGACAGCAGGGCGCTATTTATCAATATATCAAAGCTTTCTTTACAGTTACCCGGCATATAAGTGATTTGCAGAAAAGCTTCTTCATCCTTTCTTACTGCCAGATTGTAGCTAAACCAACCGTTCGCTTTTGCAAACCTGTAATGGAAGCCATCCCTATCCCCCGACTCAGTATATTGGCCGTCTATGGCATGAGACAGCTCGTATTGGTCATTTCCAATCTGTATGCTGTCGATCTCTGCCGCCTTGATACGTTCAGCTTGCTTTTTTTGATCGAGATAACTGTTAAGTTCTTTCGAGCCCTCCTCAAAGAGCAGCCAGTATATGCCGTATCTTTGGCCTTGCTGCCTGAAATGTGGCGCGAAGACAAGCCTTTCATCATCATCCGTCCCTTTCAGCCTGAACTCCAGTTTTCCTGCAGCTTTTACCAGGTTTGAAGCAATATCCCTCTTCCAGGCATCCAGGCTTTGGCCTTTGAGTACCAAATAATCCTTTACCTCCATACGCCTGGTAGGTATTGTCACCATGACACCGGTCGTCGACTCCTCCATTTTCTCTGTTCCAAGGCCCGCACTAAGTACGACAGGCCCGTAGGTGAATGCTGCAGCATTTGGATTGTCGGGCAATGAGGCCAGAGAAACCCTCATTTCAAAACGAATTTCTACAGTATCGTTATCTTTCCATACGCGCTGAACAAGCGCATAACCGGTTTCTTTGCTGAAAGAGCAAGCCTCATCATTGATTTTAATTTTTATCCCCTTTGACCAGCTGGGAATACGCAAACATAAAGCAAACTCAGCTTCAGCCTCTGTATTGATTGTTAAACATACTCTGTCCGTATTGGGTATGTCAGCGTCCTGGGTAATTCTCGCACGCTTTTCCTCCCAGTTTAACAGGCTTGAGAAATACATATTCACATACAATTTATCATCATCATGATAGTAAATGCTGTCATTCAGCTTGGTGAAATTCTCCATGCCGGTTCCCGTACAGCACCAAAAATGCTCGAAGGGTTTGCTGTAAACCTTGAAATAGCCTGTGGCCATCGGTTGAAAGTACATGGTCATTCCTGTATCCGGGTTTTGTGAGGACAGGATTGCATTGATGAACGTATTTTCATAGAAATCTGCATATTTTTTATCTCCGGTTATTTTAAACAGCTCTCTGGTCATTTTCAGCATATTATACGTATTGCAGGTTTCACAATTGGTTGAAGTACGCTCTGCATCAAGGATATTCGGTTCGCCGAAATGTTCCCATTCACTGTTGCCGCCGGTAACATAGCTATGGTTCTCCACGACAATACTCCAGAACTCCTTGCATGTATCAAGATAAAACTGCTCCTCCTCCCCGAGAGCGAGATAACGGTTCAAAGCACCTAAAAATTTTGGGATGGTCGTATTGGCATGCCTGTTATTCAGGATGTCTTTTCCGTCATGAATCTGCACAAAAAGCTCGATTTCATCAAACTTATGCGCGGCTGCAGCATATTTTTCGTTTCCTGTTATCTTATAAAGCTCATACAGACAGTCATTCATGCCGCCGTATTCCACTGCCAGAACTTTTGCCTGAATTTCAGGTGTCCATTTGTCAGTTCTGCTGACAACCCAGTCTCCAAGCCTGGTAACAATATTGAAAGCTGTTTCTATCCTGGAGAGTTGATAAACCGATATTAACCCGGCAATGATTTTGTGCATTGTATACCAGGGAACCCATACCGGCTTCCGGTTCTCAACCCTGTCAAAAAACTCTTCGGGAAATGCAGAAAGGTAACCGCTTTCAAATTGGCACAGGGAAAGCTCCTGCATCAAGTATTGCAGACGATCATAAATTTTGCTATCATTTGTAGTTGAATAGGCTTGTGCCAAAGCCTTCAGATAATGTCCCATGGTGTGGCCTCTGATCTCAGTGTCCTCCCACCCGGAATAGTTTTCTGCTTTAGGCTTAAGGCCTTTTGTGATATAAAAACAGGATAGTAATCTATCGCAGTTAAAGGAAGTCAGGTACTCTATTTCCTTTTGAAATGCATTTATTAAATACGGTTCCAGAAGCATAACCTGTGACATGGAAAATGATTTTATCATTGCAATCGCCCCTTTTGTTAAAAGTTCATTGATTTCACTGTACCAATTGTTCTCTGTAAAATAAATAGATGATCTGCAGAATAGGTGGTAAAAAGTCATATGACATATTTTGAATTTGTATTAACAGCTCCGTTGGAATACAATCTGACAGGCAAGTTTCAGGCTCCATCTCCAGATTGGATGCACTTTGCAAGAACGATGCAGGATTTTGAACTTATCGTTGTAACGGAAGGCACCGCTTATTTGCAGATTGATCAGCAGGTTTTTGATATCAGCAGGGGTGACTTTCTGCTCTTTCCCCCATCTTCCCGTCAGTCAGGCTATAAAAGCAGCAGCTGTTCCTTTTACTGGCTTCACTTTACATGTAAAAATTCATATCGGACCATACTTTTGGACGAGTTTCCAGAGCCTTTGCCTGATGAAAAGGTAATGATTCCCCAAACCGGTAAAGTCGAAAATCTTGAGAAGATTATTGTGATTATGAAACATCTTCAGGACAGTGTCAGAAGCTACCACAACAAGCTTCATAACGACTATCTGTGCACATCCGTTCTTTGCGAGTTGTTTTGTCAGTTTATGGAAAGCAAAACGCCACAGAATTCGGGCACAAAGAAAAAGCAATTATTTAATGATATTCAGGATTATATAAAATGGTACCGGAACACAGACATAAAAGTGTCGGAAATAGCGGAGCATTTTGGATACAACAGAAGATACCTTTCGGATTTTTTCAAAAGCATTGCAGGTATCTCTCTGAAGCAGTATATCCTTCAGGAGAAAATCGATCTTGCCAGGTATTTGCTGTGTGAATCAAATGACAATATCAGCGACATCGCATACAGCCTTGGATTTAACGATAACCATAACTTTATGAAGGTTTTTAAAAGGACGGTCGGACTTACGCCGACACAATATCGGAATGCATATTCAAAAAGGTTGTTGTTCTATAAATAGGGCTTGCTTTTCAGTAACGCTACTTATAGGACAATCAGGTTCGTTTTTTGTTTGAAACCGAACGTTATGTAACGGCAGATTTTGCTTTATTCTAACGTCCATCCCCAACAAACAACCTTATTCTTTGATGTGAATTTCTCCGCGAGTCCGGAGGTCTGACACGATTTGCTCGTACATTTTGCTGTCGATTTTGTATTTGACCCGGTAAACGATGTACCCGGCCACAATGCACAATAATGGCAGCACCAGCATGGAGGTTTTCATCATTAAAAGCCCCTGTTCTGTCACATCGGCTTTTGATGTGGCGTCATTAATACCGGACAGGATTAACGTTGTCCCGACGATTCCGCTGGCAATGGCCCCTCCCATTTTATTGATGAAGGGCTGCAGTGAGAACGTGACGCTGTCGTTCCTTTTTCCAAGCTTCCACTGCCCATACTCCACCGTGTCGGCCAGAAACATCAGCATCAGCAGCTGGATGAAAGCCTGCCCGATAAAAATGAAGATGCCGGCAATTCCGATGAAAAGCATATGCATCGGAGAGAAGAAAAAGATGATGTAACCAAGGAGCACAAGCAGGGTAGCATACGTATAAAGCGTTTTACGTTCATATTTTTTACTGAACAGTGGGAAGATCACCAGGGCAATAATTTGCGAAACACCCAGCACGATGGCAAAGATGGAATACATCCCTTCATCCCCGTAAGCATACTTAAAAAAGTACAGGCCAAAGCTGGTGGTGGTTACATATCCGATCATGAAAAGAACCATCGAAATAGCGGTATACAGCAGCTGATCATTTTTCACAATCGCTTGAAACATCCCTTTCAGTGTGGTGGAAGGCTGCTGTTTGAAAACACCTTTTGGCTCCTTTACGCCAAACAGCGTGATGCATTGTCCTGCGACCATGATCAGCGCAACGGCAACGGAAAAGATGAAATAGGCTCTTTTCATGTCTCCCAGGGCATTTCCCAGGGCATTGGTGACAGGAACGATACCCGCCACTACCGCAAACAGGCCTATATTGGCACAAATGCGGGCAAATGCTCCAATCTTTTCCCTTTCCTTTTGATCCATGCTTAACGAAGGAAGCATGGACCAGTAACAGCGTACAAAGCAATTTTGCCGACTGAGCCCAAAAAGGGCCGTCATTCCCGAATCGCGGAACACTACGGGGCTGATCATGGTTCTCCAGGTAGTTGGCGTTCCATTCCAGTTCGTTCTGCCACTTGGATATGGTTCTGGAAAACCGGCCTGCATGGAACTTGCGCTTGAACCATTTCACATAAAACTGGTCGGTTTCCATATGTTCAAAAGAAAAGATCATATTCAGTTCCCGGCGGCTTTCGTCACATAAATCCCGTCCCATTTGCGGGGTGACAAATACGGTTTCACCAACGGTAAAACAGTCATACCGGTTAAAAACCTCCCGTCTTAGGGTACGAATGATCTCATGGGTACCCTCCTGAGAGATATAGTGCTCGCTTCCGGTCAGTGCAAGCTGCTTTTTCCCGTCTGCCAGGGAGGATTTGTACAGAACATTGATCACATCACAGCGAAAACCCGCAATGCCCTTGTCCAGCCAAAAACGCAGAATATCTTTTACCTCTTCCAGCACTTTTGGGTTATGATAATTCAAGTCGGGCTGCTTTTTCGCAAACAGATGCAGATAATACTCGCCGCTTTTCTCGTCAAACTCCCAGCAGTCCTCGGCAAAAAAACTGGTCCAGTTGTTCGGCGGTTTCCCATCCTTCCCTGGTCTCCAGATATAATAGTCCCGGTATGGGCTGTTTTTATCTCGGCTTTTCTGAAACCACGGGTGTTCATCGGAGGTATGGTTGATTACCAGGTCCAGAATGATTTTGATATCCCTTTTCCGGGCTTCATCAATCAGCTTTTCCATATCTGCCATGGTGCCAAAATCAAGATGAATATCGCGGTAATCGCTGATATCGTAGCCATTGTCGGCATTCGGCGATGGATAAACAGGGCTGAGCCACAGGATGCCAATGCCAAGATCCTTCAGGTCGTCCAGGTGTTGGAGGATGCCCGGCAGATCACCAATACCGTCCCCGTTTGTATCCTGAAAGCTGCGGGGATAAATTTGATAGACCACCCTATCCTTCCACCATTGTTCCATAGGTCTTCCCCCTTTATGAGATTATACAGGAAGCAATAGTAAGTTTTCTCCACACTTTAAAAATCCATATTCTCCATGAAAAAACCGAAATCTTCCATCAGGGACTTTTGCTCATCATCAGACAGGTCGAAAAATTCCATGATCGCTTTTAAAGCAATATCCCTGGTTTCCGGATTTGCCAGATCCATCGCATCAATCCCCAGTTGCTGCATAATCACATTCATAAAGCCTTCGGGTATGCCAAACCGTCGTGCAAGCCATTTGATTGATTCCTGTCCCTTTGCTTGCAGGATGATCCTGTCCCTTTCGGAAAGAGCTTGATCTGCCGCTTTACCAAAAAGCTTCATCCCATTATTAAGATCGGCTTTTGTGAGTTCGGGGCTGGAATGCATGATCTTGCTTCCAAGAATGTCTTGAAAATTACCAGAGTCTGAAACCTGTGCGGCAA
>JAEZBW010000644.1 GCA_023426765.1 Bacillota bacterium | reverse complement strand
GCTTCTGGAGCGGCCTGGCGGCGTGGCGGCCAAGCTGGCCTGTCTGGCCCGGGCCGGGATACCGGTGTGCGGGGAACTGGGCGAAGTGGCCGGGGTCATGGCCGAAGCGCTGTGTCGGGGGTAAGCGGGGCCTGAACGCGGCGGAGCAGCCCCCAAAGAAGGAACGCGCCCATGACAGGCGCGTTTCCGACAATCATCGCGTTGGCAGGGCGCGGATTAGGGCTTGGCCGGCGGCGTGGCCTGCTCGCCCTTGGCGTCCTTTTTCTCGCGCTTGGGGCGCACGTACCCTTTGTATTTGTCCTCGATCTTGGTCTTTTCCTTGGCGAACACGGCCGCGTCCTTGGCGTGTTCCTTTTCCACCCAGCTCCGGTAGCGAGCCTCGGCCGCGTCGGATCGGGCCGACGCAGCCGGAGCCGGCGCGGGCTTGGCCGGAGCGGAGGCCGGATTGTCCCCGGCCGGGACGGCGGGCGGCTGCTGCCCAAAAGCAGCAGGGGCGCACAAACAAAGCGACAAAGCCAGAAACGCCGAAGCGGCGGGTATACGCATGCATTCTCCCGGGCGGCCATGACGGGGCCGCGTACTGTGAGGCGGAGATAAGCACATTTTGGCTGGCCCGGCAATGGCGCTCGGCCACGCAGACCTGGAGAACCCCTGGAAAAGTGTGGTTCTCCCTGGCTTTTCAAACCAGAATCGTCTAGATTGCAGCAATGTGGGATCCTGTCGCCGCCCGGGCTGATCCGGCGCTTTTCGGGGCCATGGCCGATGCTTCTCCGGATCTTTTTTTCTACAAAGATTCCGGGCTGGTCTATCGATACGTCAACCGTTCGTTTTGCGAGCTTTTCGGCATCGACGCCTCGGATATACTGGGTCGCACCGATGATGAAGCCATTCTCCGGCCCAGCGCCAGGCGGCATCGCCAGGCCGATCTGGCCGTGCTGGCCTCCCGCAGCTCCCAGACGTTTGAATATGTTGTCGAGGGCGGTGACCGCTCGGTCTGGCTCCAGGTGCTCAAATCCCCGGTTCTGGGAACCGACGGCGCGGTGGAAGGCATTTTCTGCGTCGCCCGCAACATCACCGCCATCAAGGCCGCCGAAGACCAGAGCCGCAGCGCCGTGGCCGTGCTGGAACGCGACGCCGTCGACCGGGAAGAGGAATTGCGCCGCGCCAACGACGAGTTGCGCCGCCAGGCCGCCGAACGGCTCAAGGCCGAAAAAGCCCTGGAGGAGTCCCACCGAAGCCTCAATTGCATCTTCGAAAACAGCCCCATCGGCATTGCTTTTGTCACGGACCGCATTGTGCGCCGGGCCAACCCCCGCTTTCACCAGCTCTATGCCTTGGGGCCGGGGCAGGCCATCGGGTTGCCGACGGAAGCGTTTTATCCCGACGCCGAAGCGTACGAGGCCTTTGGCCGGGAATACTATCCGGCGCTGGGGGCGGGTGATCTGGTGGATGCGGTGCGCGTCATGCGACGCCACGACGGCACGGAATTCTGGTGCCGCATCATCGGCCAGGTCCTGGATGCCGCCCGGCCTCAGGACGGTTCCATCTGGCTCATGGAAGACGTCACCGAACGCCGGCTGGCCGAAGAAGCGACCCGGGCCGCCGACCGGCTCAAGCGCGAATTCATGGACAACATGTCCCACGAGATCCGCACGCCTTTAAACGGCATCCTGGGCATGGCCGAGGTGCTGTCGGCCACGCTGACCGATCCGCAGCAACGCGACATGCTCGAAACCCTCAAGGAGTCCGGGCGCTCCCTGGCGGCATTGCTGGAAAACGTCCTGGATTTCGCCCGGCTCGACGCCGGAGACGTGGTCAGCCGGCGCGCGACGTTTTCCCTGGTCAACCTGATTGAGGGCGTGGCCGCTTCCTTTGCCGGCGCGGCTATGCAAAAGGGCCTGCATCTGTCCTGGCGGGCGGAGTCCTCCGTACCGGCGCTCGTCATCGGCGATGGCGGCGGCTTCCGTCAGATCTTGACCGCCCTGGTCAGCAACGCGGTCAAGTTCACTGACGCCGGCGACATTGAAATCGCGGCCGAGGCCGAGCCTCCCCAGGCCGCGCCCCGGGACGGCAAGACAACGGTCTTGGTGAGCTTGGCCGTGCGCGACACCGGCATCGGCCTGGCCCCCGACCAGATCGAATCCATCTTCGAGCCTTTTCGCCAGGCAGACGGCAGCAAGACCAGACGCCACGGCGGCGCAGGCCTGGGCCTGGCCATCGCCGGCAAACTGGCCGCCGCCATGGGCGGCGTTCTTGTCGTGGAAAGTAAGCTGGGCCAGGGGAGCGTTTTTCGCTTTACCGCGCCTTTCGAAGTCCACACGGCGACCGATTCCTGATAACCGCTTCCCGCGGTCGAGGTCTGTTGGTCCCCTTTGTCCAAAGGGGCCAACGGGTCGCGTCATGTTTACAAGACGAGCTGGGTGGGCTGGCCCGGTCCGGCGCTGGCCACGAGCCCCGACGGCGGCTCCAGGGCGAGCAGGGGGGCGACGTCGGCCGGAGCCGAGCAGCCCGGGGCGAGCCAGTCGGTGAGGGCCGTAGGCGGGACGATAAGCGGCATGCGGTCGTGGACCGAGGCGGCGGCGCCGACGGCCGGCCGGGTGAGGATGGCGACGGTGTCCTTGACCTCGCCGGCGGCGGTGACGGCCCGCTCGTAGATCGCGCCCAGGGCCAGCAC
>JAEZBW010000598.1 GCA_023426765.1 Bacillota bacterium | reverse complement strand
GGCGACCACTGCCGCCCGGGGTATGGGCCGCTCGATGGGCCAGCGCCAGGACGTGGACCGCGCCGAAGAATCGGTGGCGGCGCTCCAGAAACAGCTAGAAGAGCTGAACGCCGAATTTGAAGCGGAGACGGCAGAGCTGGCCGCCCGCATCGACCCATCGACCGAGGTGCTGGAGACAATCAACGTCAAGCCGAAGAAGGCCGACATCACCGTGCAGTTACTGGCGCTCGCCTGGGCGCCCTACTGGCAGGATCAAAGCGGATCAACCGAACCGGGATATTAGGTTTTCTCAATAAAAACCACCCCTACCGATTTGAAAATTGGTAGGGGTGGTTTTTTGTACAAATGTGGGGGAAGTCCCTACACAACCAATAGGATGCCTCACCTGTAGAATCCGCTTTTCGGGCAGATTACTATCAACCTTGGCGCGAGGGAAATTTCCCCGGCTTTTTACTGGTAAGGTTGTGAACCTTAACAATAAAACGTGATCTGTTCGAAAAGGAGTTTCTAACTGTATGAAGAAGAAGTATTTCATCCTTTCAATTGTCGTGATCAGTGCAATGCTGCTCGCGGCATGTGGTGGCGCGACAAACAACGCTGATGGCAATGGTACGCCGGACGCAGGCGCCGGAAATACGGGCGGCATTATGCCGACCAGTGAGCTGGGCACAACCCCAGGCGCCGGTGATACTGGCACTGGCACGCTCGACGGTACGCCAACCGTTGGGCTGGGTGAAGAAGCTGGCAGCACAGACGCCACGCCCACAGTTGATGCTGGCGCCGGTGGCGCTGGAACCACTGATACCACGCCGACCGCCGGAGCTGGCGCGGGTACGGTGAACACCCCCACCGCTGACGTTGGTGCTGGCGCGGGTACGGGTGACGTAAGTTCTACGAGCAACTTCGCCCTGCTCTCCGATCTGCTCCAGGTGTCGGTGAACTCGGCCGATGGCCAGCAGGTTGGCTCGGTTGACGGTGTTGTCATCAACCGCCCCATTGCCGAGGCCGGCGGTACATCTGGTTCGGATGCCATAGCTTCTGTTGAAGTCCCCAGCATCGATTACGTTCTGGTGAACGTGACAGGTGGTGCTGAGTCCGATACGTCTGGCTCGGGCGCTGGCTCCACCGACGCGACCCCCACCGCTGAGGCGGGTACGGTTGCTGGCGCTGGTCAGGATGGAAATGTTGTCGCCATTCCGTTCGAAGCCTTCCGCACGCAGACCGGTGAGGCCGCTGCTGGTACGGATACCGGAACGCAGGCGAACGCCCTGGTGATCGACATGGATGCTGCGGCGCTTGCTGGCGCTCCTGCCTTCTCGGATGAGTCGACCCTCGCGCAGGGTTGGGACACCGAAGCTCAGGCGTATTGGTCTGGCCAGGGTCTCAGCATCCCTGCCACCGGCCCCGCAGCGGCGGAAGGTGAGCCTGTTGTCATCCGCGACTCGGTTGGTACGATGAACGTAATGAGCCAGGATGGCCAAAGCTTTGGCCAGGTAACTGACTTTGTCGTTGACCTGACCACTGGCGCGCTGGCCTACGCCATCCTCTCCGGCACCGGAACTTCGACCGGCAGCTTCTACGCCGTTCCTGTCTCGAACCTCAACTGGACTTCTGGGACCGGCGCTTCGATGGACGGCGCGGGTGAATTCTCCGCGAACTTCCCGCAGACCGCTTTCGAAGGCGCGCCTTCGTTCACCTCTGTAGATGAGATGGACTTCAGCGCCGACTGGAACAGCGAGATCGACACCTACTGGCAGTCCGCCGGTGGCAACACTCCGTAACGTACAATTAAATAACACGAAAAAAGCCGCCCAATATTAGGCGGCTTTTTTCGTGTTCGGTATGTCCTTCTATATCCGCCGATGTACGGGGTTTCCCCATTCGCGCTCTAAGATTTTTCACTCAAAAAACGGGAAACATCCCACATTGTTGTGCCTCAACCATGCGCTTATGATGAAATGGATAACCAATTCTTTCTGGCACCGCTGCTCCCAGGCTGTTATTGGACTCGATCTTATTGTTGTGAGAAAAAAAGGAGAAGGTCCCAAATGAGAAAAGTACATTTTCTGGTATCGATGCTGCTTTTGGTTTCCGTTGTGCTTTCCGCTTGCGGCGAAGCCAACAACAGCAGCGGCACCCCCGGTGCCGACACCACGCCCGGCGTGAGCGCCAACGAAACACCCATTACCGGGGGTGAGGTAGACGTAACTCCAACCCTGGCGATCACCGATATAATCGAGCAATCTCCGACGGCTGAAACGACGGTGGTTCCAACAATAACGGATACGGGCACGGTGGATGCCACGGCTACCCCTGCTGAGGGTTCCTCGGTTGATACGCCCCCGACTGCCGAAGTGCCCGTGACGGGCATTGACGGCGAGTGTAACCCCTACCTGCTGCGTAATTTCCTGGAATTTGAGGTAGTGGACAACACAGGCAACCTGATTGGCGAAGTAGATGGGATCGTGATCTACCGTGACGGCGCTCTAGATGGTGCCGCGGTAAATCAAACCAGCACTGCCGACTACAGCGCCCCGATGGTCGCCTACGTGGTGCTGGACCTGGATGATGCCAGCAGTTTGGGCGACCAGGACGTGATCGTGCCGTTTTCGGCCCTGACTGCCCCCGAAGCGCACCTGCCCATCGTGGCCGGTGGTACAGAAACGGAAAATTCCACTGCCACACCGTCTGCCGGTGAAGCCGCTGCCACCCCAACCCCAGGTGTCGATGACCAGGGTAATATTGTCGAAACCGTCTGCGTGGTCACCTTCAACGGCGAGCTAACAACCCTGACGGGCGCTCCGCTGCTGGAGAA
>JAEZBW010000587.1 GCA_023426765.1 Bacillota bacterium | reverse complement strand
CAGGATAGGAAGGCCAGGAAGCAAATGCAGCAATATCAACTGCAGCATATTAAGTTGCTTAATACTATTGTTCATCAGAATTTCTCCTCGAATTTTTTCTTATTTCTGCAAATGATTGGAGTGATTTGATTTGCATTTCTTGCGCAGTACTATCCAATAAAATTCCAGAATCAGGGTCATTCTCAAAACCATCTAGTTCCTTGCCATCGAAACGATACATTTTTGTAAGCAGAGACCATAATGCTTGTAATTCTTCATTGGAAAATTCATTGAATAAATCTGCCAAAAGCATAATGCCAATTTCACCGGCTTTAAGCATCTCATTCATACCGGCCGATGTTATTTGCAAGTTTGCCGCTCGGCGATCGATATCGCTTGATTTGATTTCAATAAATTGCTTCTTTTCCAGAGCAGTAATTAGTTGCCTGATATTTTGCTTTGTTGTACTTAATTTTTTAGCAACATTATTCATTGTTCTTTCATCTTCAGGCAGATGGAGAATGGCCAATATTGTCATATATTGTCTGGAAGATAGTTTCGTAAAACGCTTCGTGCTTTCGGTTTGTATTTTGTTATAGACTGAAAATAAAGTTGAGTAAACCTGTTGCATTAGAAACAAATCGTTTAGTACATGCTCAATATCCACAACTACCACCCTGTATATAGACAATATATTGTCTATATGAATATACCACAAATTGTAATACTGGTCAATAGCGATGAAGAACATAAATGCATCTCCTCGTCCATCTTACTTATATGAGACTTTGATGAGGGTTCTTCCGTCAAACTCCCGAGGTTTATCTGAAAAGGGCTCCTGACAGGCATGGAATCGGTGGAAACCATCGTGAAAGAAAATATTCCGCACAGGCATCCGATTACCGTAGTTGTATGGACCAATGAAGAAGGTGCGCGATTCGAGCCTGCCATGATGTCTTCGGGTGTCATTTGCGGAAAATTTGATAAAGCAGCGATGTTGGCTTCGGAGGCAAAGGACATACCGGGGTATGCTTCTGGTGAAGCTTTGAAAGAAAGCGGATTTCAAGGAGATATTTTCAACAGAATGTCACCTGATAGATATATAGCGCTGGTTGAATTACATATTGAGCAGGGTCCGGTATTGGAGAAAGAAGGTTGTGATATCGGTGCTGTTGAAGGCATATGCGGTATGATCAATTATGAGTTTACCTTCCGCGGTCAGGCCGGTCATGCAGGGACGACGCCGATGATATACAGAAAAGATGCGCTTTATGCGGCAGGATGGGCAAAGAATGACTACTGGGAGGACGGTTATTGCAGTTGATGTTTTCCGCAGTTATGCTACTATAATGATGATAGTTTTATAATCCGGTTGATAGGGTTTATTACAGGTTTGTATAAGAGAAAACATGCGAATACAGGTGAGGTAAAAACCGTATAAGCCCATATTTTTATACGATGATGAGAGGTATTGTAATGAATAAGAACGATTATGCACCGACACCACCGATGGGATGGAACAGCTGGGACTGCTATGGAGCATCCGTGAATGAGGAACAGCTCCTTGGCAATGCGGATTATATGGCAAAGAATCTAAAGCAATGTGGCTGGGAGTATGTCGTTTGTGACATCCAATGGTACGAACCGCAAGCCACCTCAACACAGTATAACAATTTCTATCCTCTGAGCATGGATGAGTATTCACGGCTTGTTCCCGCAGAGAATCGCTTTCCTTCCGCAAGGGGCGGGGCAGGCTTTAAGCCGATCGCAGATTCCATCCATCGCCTGGGATTAAAGTTCGGGATTCATATCATGAGAGGCATACCCAGGCAGGCAGTTCATGCGGCAACCCCGATCAAAGGGACTTCCAGGACAGCAAGAGATATCGCCCATAGCTTTTCTATCTGCTCCTGGAATACGGATATGTATGGTATAAATCCAAATGCGGAGGGGGCTCAGGAATACTATGATTCCCTCTTTGAGTTATATGCCTTCTGGGGAGTTGATTTCGTGAAGGTGGACGATATTTGTATCACCGAGTTTAAGCCTCACGATCTTTATTCTGCCAGGGGTGAAATCGAGATGATCCGAAAGGCGATCGATAAGTGCGGCAGACCCGTCGTTCTGAGTCTGTCACCCGGACCTGCACAGTTGGAGCAGGCAGAGCATTTATGCGAGCATGCCAATATGTGGAGGATGACCGGAGACTTCTGGGACAACTGGCCACAGTTAAACAATATGTTTGAAAAGTGTCATCAATGGAGTTCTTATGTCCGGGAAGGCTGCTGGCCGGATTGCGATATGCTTCCCTTGGGGCGTATCGAGATCAATAACAGGAAGGATGACGGAACAGGAAGAAATACCTGCTTTACCAGGGATGAGCAGCTAACCATGATGACGCTGTGGAGCATTTTCCGTTCCCCGTTAATGCTTGGAACGGAGCTTCGAGGCCTCGATGACTGGACCTTAAGCCTGATTACCAATGAGGAGGTCATCAGGGTACTAAAGCATTCCTGTGGTGCAAGGCAGATCATGCGAACGGATGACTCCGTGGTTTGGAAAAGTTACGATGAGGATGGCAGTATTTATGTAGCATTCTTTAATACATCCTTCAGTAAAACCTATCCATCGGTGAGCTACAGGCAACTGGGGCTTAATGGAGAATATGAGGTTAGGGATCTTTGGGCCCATAAGGATTTGGGGACTGTTACGGAAAGACTGGGTACGGAGCTTAATCCCCATGGAGCAGTACTGTTAAAGCTAAGGGAAGTTACTGCGTGAAAGCTGGAAACGGAGAGGTCTTTAAGCAATAACTTTATTGAAAGATGCGCCAATAAAATCATAAGGGCAATATTGACCGCATTGGAGCAGCTTCGGGCACAAAAGAGTTATTATAAGATTTCCGCAGACGATATTACTATAATTGTATATATGAGCAGAAGCGCGTTTTATATGACAGAGTGAAGCCTCTAATCGCAGTAACTGCGGTATTGGAGGCTTTTTTCTGTTGTTGTTTATTAATTGGTAAAAAAAGTTGAAAGTTTATTTTTATAGCACCCGTATGGATGGGGCAACCCGCATTCCCAATGCGGTCATACTTAAAGCAACTCAAAAAACACCCGCAAAAATATGCTTATGTCTCTATAAGCGGCGGTGCAATGAATAGCAATCCGGGATTACCCAATTCACTCAAAAGAAGAACGGGCGTCGAAGCTGTGACAGTCGTCGATCTGCACATTACAGATCTTCTGCCTCCGGAGCCAAAGCCGACTGCACAGGTTACCAGTGCATACCGGCTAACCGCACAAGATATTGAAAATCTGACAAAGCGTGCGGTTGCAATGCTTCAGCAGAAATTATAAAACGCCTAAAGACCCCTGCCACTATAGGCGGGGGATAAACCGATGACTACTTCAGTGGTAGTTACAAACCATCACTGAATGGGCTGGTCGCAAGCTAAAGCTTGTTGCTTGCTCATTGAATCTGAACACAGCACCATAAAGGAAGGTGGAGGCAAATATATGATGAATGATGAAAGGGCTGTATCTCAGGCTGCCTGTTGATCGCCTCTCTGAGGGCACTGGCTTGTTATGAAGATGATCCGGCCATCCAGGGCGGTGACACCCTCGCAGAACTTTTCCTGCCGGAAGACAAACGACAACCTCTTCATAACCCCGAGTTTCACAGCCGGATTAAGGGAATGATTCCCGAAGGCCTGTATGAGTATGTCATCGCAAGGACAAAGTATTTTGATGAGTTGTTCCGGCAATGTCTAAACGACGGGTTTACGCAAATTGTTTTGCTGGGTGCCGGTTTTGAAAGCCGTGCCTGCCGGTTTGCCGTCATATATGAGGTGGACACACCTGCAACACAGCAGGAAAAGCACCGGATTTTACTTGACAATGGCATGACTATTCCTGCCAACACCAGGTATGTTCCTGCCGATTTCGAGCGGGATGACCTGTTTGAAAAGCTTGTTGACGCAGGATATGCTGAGGATGTGGCAACGTTGTTCATATGGGAGGGAGTAACCTTCTATTTAAGCCCAAAGGCGGTGGGTGGAATGCTGGAAGCAATCAGCAGCCATGCAGCGTCCGGAAGCTTGCTTGGTTTTGACTTCCAACATACGGATCATGAACAGGAGCTCATCGACACCCAATTAAAAGACGAGCAGATTAAATTCGGTTTAGATGCTGAAAAGTGCACCGATTATCTGAAACGGTTCGGCATTTCGCTGCGGGAAAAGCTTGACGCGCTTATGATGGAAAACCGCTATCTAACAACTTCTGCGGGCATCAGGTTTGGCAGCATCAAGTCGATCATGCATATTGCCATGGCAGAGCTTCATCGTTAAGGGGGTTAATGATTGGAAGATAAAGATGGCAAATCGACACTTGTAATGTGCAAAGCAAAAATAATATAGAGTCAACCATCGTCTATTCTTCTGGTGATGGATACTTACTCATGATAACGGTAACTTTCTGCGCATGTATGCTTTGCACAAGGATTCTGATGCTTATAAGATAACCTGGGACGGAAGACCTGTCGGTGCGGCCATTGTGTGGATTAACAGGGATCATATCAATTTTCTTGGAAACATCTTTATCGATCCGGAGTTGCAGGACAAGGGGTTCGGTAAGAAGGTGTGGGAATTCATCGAAAGCAGGTATCCCGATACGGTGATATGGAGAACCGAAACAGCAGGGTTTTCAAAAAGGAATCATCATTTTTACGTGAACAAATGCGGTTTCAAAATCGTTCGGATTGAAAACCCGAAAAACAAATATGAAGAAAGCTATCAGATGGAAAAAGTCATGAAATAAGTAGTTCAATCTCTATAGTATCCGCCGGAAACCGGCGGATATTTTTTTAGTTCACACTACAGATGATGCAACATATGAAACCATACATATGTATTATAAAATATGTATTGACATATAAATATACACGTGTTATGCTCTTTCTATCAAAAGTATTGGAGGTTATTACCATGAAGAACACGGATGATTTGACAGGGCTGCTGGCAGCGGCCAATTTCAATGATGATCTGGAGCAGGTTATCAAAACCACACTTTCGGAAAGCGGAGAAACCAGCGTTGTTTTTTTGGATATTGATCATTTCCTGAATTTTAATAATGAGTTTGGTCATGAAGCCGGGGATGTCGTTTTGAAAATGATAGCGGAATGCCTGAAGCGATGTTTGCCGGAAAACAGCCTGATATACCGCTATTCCGGGGATAAATACTCCGTCATCCTTCCAGGCTGTGAAAAAGAAAATGCATTCGTTTTAATCGATCGGGCAAGAGGGCTGTTCAACCCCGAGGGAAGGCTTCAGACCGAGATCGGTGAGATTATCAGTGATATCAGCTTCAGCGCCGGTGTCGCATCGGTACCCGACGACGGCACCACGGTATCGGATATCGTGCGAAAGGCTGAAGGGGCTTTATTCCGGGCGAAACGGGGCAATCGCAACACCGTTTGTCTTTCAAGAAATGAAAGGCTTATCACAAAAACCAGCCATTATACCTATGAGCAGTTGCAAAGGCTCTCAAAGCTGGCGAAGGACGAAGGGGTGGGGGAAGCGTTGCTGCTGCGGGAAGCACTGGATGATCTGCTGATGAAGTATGATAAATAGCCGGGACTTGTGAAACAAGCGCTTCTCTGAAAAT
The DNA here is from genome assembly GCA_023426765.1 of Bacillota bacterium. Lineage (GTDB taxonomy): Bacteria > Bacillota > Clostridia > DSM-8532 > DSM-8532 > JAAYJG01. The sequence continues at coordinate 4,463 of JAEZBW010000587.1, read as the reverse complement.
TACATGACCTGTTGAAGAAATATGACAAATAAGTAAGGAAGGGCAGTGATTTCGATGAATGACATACATGCCAATGTTGAACGGTTCACGGGTTTTGCCGACATTTATGATCAAAACCGGCCGAAACCGCCAAAAATCGCAACCGATATTTTACTGCAATAACAATGAGGATAGGGATAAAGAACTAGGAAAGATGATAAAGAATTTCTACCCCTTTTAGATACATGAGTATATTTACCAAAATTGTCCTGCTCGTGCTTGCATGATAAAGCGAAAAATGATACAGTGAGAACGTACGTTCTGCAGATTCTTTACGATAGAAGGCCACTTAAAAGCTGAATACAGGCTATGCGTATCAGAGGAAACCATGAAAACTAAAGGGGTGGTAAGACTATGATTTACAGAGAGATCGGGAAAACAGGCCGCCAGGCCAGCATCATCGGCCTTGGCTGCGAGCATTTGGACGGAAAACCATACGGGCAGATCAAGGAAACCATCGATGCGGCGTTGAGTCAGGGAATAAACATTCTGGATGTCTTCATGCCCGGCAGGGAAGTCAGAGAAAACATCGCAAAAGCCCTGGGTGAAAGGCGTAAGGATGTGATGATCCAGGGGCATATCGGTTCTGTCGATATCCGACAGCAATATGACATCAGCCGCGATATGCCGGTAGTCCGGAAATACTTCGAGGAACTTCTGAAACTGTTTGGGTACATAGACTTCGGAATGATGTTCTTCATTGATTCCGAAGATGATTACAAGGGTGTGTTTGAAACAGGCTTTGCAGATTATGTGCGGCAGCTGAAGGAAAAAGGAGATATCCGTCATATCGGTTTCAGCTCCCACAATCCCGAAATGGCAACGCGTGTCATCGAAACCGGTTTACCGGAAATGCTCCTGTTCAGCATCAACCTGGCATTTGATCTATACCCCGCTGAAACCTATACCCTGGGTGAACTGATGACGGGGAGGCTGGATCCATCTGCTTTTCGCGGGCTCGATCCGAAGCGCTCCGCTCTGTACAAGCTGTGCGAACAAAAAGGGCTTGGGATCACCGTCATGAAAACTTTGGGGGCGGGTAAGTTGATTTCAGCGGAACATACTCCTTTTAAGCAGCCTATGACCGTGGCACAATGCATCCAATATGCGTTGTCCCGTCCTGCTGTAGCTAGTGTGATGCTCGGCTGCAAAACCGGTGAAGAGGTTTTGGATGTAGTGCGGTATCTGGATATGAACGATGACGAAAGAGATTATACCCCGGTTCTGGGCACCCTGCGAAATGATTTCAGAGGCAACTGCGTATATTGCAGCCATTGTCAGCCCTGCCCGGCCGGGATCGATATTGCTGCCGTAAACAAATATCTGGACATTGCCCGGTTGGATGAAGCCAATATTCCGCCTTCCATCCGGTCGCATTACGCCGGGCTTGCCGCCAGCGGCAAAGACTGCATCAGCTGTGGAAATTGTGAAAGCCGCTGCCCCTTTGGCGTAAAAATCATCGACAATATGGCTGCTGCCGCGCGTATATTTGATTAGTGTAACAAATGGCTTGACAAATCGTTCACAACGGGAATACAATAAGGTAAATTGAAAAAGGCGATGACAGGGAAAAGTAGAGCATACAGGTGCATCAGAGAGAAAACGTCACCGGCTGAAAGCGTTTTTGGAAGCCTCTTGCCCGAACAACCACCCTGGAGCTGCAACGCACAAATCCCACCGGAGAGTATGCGCTGCCGGTCATTCCGTTACAATGTTCGAGTGATTGCACAGTTATCTGCGTAAAAACGGTAAAAGGTTCAATGAGCCATCAATGAATCTGAAAGTTCAAATACCGCTATACGAGAAGATTCCGACACGGGTCATGTGCAGTAATTTGGGTGGAACCGCGATGTAACCTCGTCCCATTTTTGGGCCGGGGTTTTTTGTTGTTCACAAATGGTCTATGAAGAACCCCGGGAACTCAGGACTGTTTGAACAGAACTGCGAAGGACGGAGACGATATCGGAGTTCACGTAACGTAAACCTGAATTTTCCGCGGAAAGCACGAAGATCAACCGTTTTGAGCGGTGGAAAGGATGGAGCGTATGAGAAGAGTACTGTTCATAAAATCCTGCCTGTGTTTTGATGGCGGTCTGGTATGCTTTTCCGACAACGCCGGAACCATAACCCGGTGCCGAATCGCCCATGTTCATCAATGGGATGGCTTATTATGAAACTGTTCATATAAACATGTAAATATTGGAAGGAACATTAAACTTAACGAGCGCCACTTTCGAGGCGGATACATCCGGACTGAAGTTTGTCCGGACACTACGGAAATATTAGGAGGGAATTATAATGGAACAAAATAAAGGATTTTGCGAAGAAAAATCCAGCAGTGATCAACCCATTAACAAAGGAATTTGTGAAGAAACATCCCATAATGAGCGACCCAATAGCAGGATGGATCATATAGAACTGGGTAAACAGCTTGAGATCTTTACAAAGCTGCCCGAGGTCGGGCAGGGGCTGGTATTATGGAAACCACACGGCGCCATGCTGCGGTATCTGCTGGAAAAGTTCAGCAAGGAAGCCCATGTGCTGAACGGATATGAGTGGGTGGTCACACCCCATATCGGTAAATCAAACCTGTGGGAAACCTCCGGACATTTGGATTTCTACAAGGAAAGCATGTACAATCCCATCGATATCGACGGGGAGCAGTATTATCTGAAACCAATGAGCTGCCCGTTCCATGTTTTAATTTATCAGGATGGAGTGAAATCCTACCGGGATCTACCCATCCGTCTGGCTGAGTTTGCCCCGGTTTACCGGTATGAATTGTCCGGTGCACTGCATGGCTTAACGAGGGTCAGAGGATTTACCCAGGATGATGCGCATATTATCGCTACACCGGAACAAATGGGCGATGAAATTCAGAAAGCGCTTGATTTTTCATTGTATATCCTGAGGAAATTTGAACTCCGGCAGTTCAAGGCATATATTGCCACAAGGAATGAAGCGAAGTATATCGGGGATCCCGGGGAATGGGTGAAAGCCGAAAAGCTTCTCATGGAAGCTGTCGTTAAAGCAGGCCTTGATTATGAGATCGATGAAGGGGGAGGTGCATTCTACGGGCCGAAAATAGACCTGAAACTGACTGATAATCAGGACAGGGAGTGGCAGTGCAGTACCATCCAGTTTGATTTTAACATTCCCCAGCGCTTTTCGATGAGCTATATTGGGCAGGATGGCCTGAAGCATACACCGATGATGGTGCACCGGGCACTGTTTGGCAGCGTCGAGAGGTTTACGGCCATGCTGCTGGAACATTTCAACGGAGAGTTTCCTGTGTGGCTTTCCCCTGTTCAGGCAAGGATACTGCCGGTATCAGAGGAACAGCTGGGGTATGGCGCCGAAATATTAAAAACCTTGAAACGTAAAGGGTATCGGGTGGAATTGGATACCGGCAATGAAACTCTGGGAGCTAAGATTCGGAATGCACAGATAGCCAAAGTTCCATTGATGGTGATTGCCGGTCGGAAGGAGCAGCAGGAAGGGCTTGTGACCATCAGGCGGTTAAGAGAGAAGAAGCAGCAGACCATGACGGTTGAAGAATTTCTACAGTTGCTTGCCGGTGAAGAGGAAAAAGGAAAAGCCGAGTACATTCTGGACTAAGCGTATTCTATGAAAGCAGAGCAAAGGTTTCAGGAGTATATCAATGTCTCGTTGGCACCAACCGGGATGTGTAGACATAAGATAATACTGAAAAAACCGCAAGGAGTGAGCCAATGAACGGTGTTGATATAGAACAGGGAATGGATGGTGCATACAGGCTGCGCTGCCCGTATCGCGACACGTGCCCCGTAAGAACCTGGTGCCCAAACTGTCCGCATCAGATGGAAGGGATGAATTCCGGGTATCACAGCAACATGAACATGCAAATGGAATACTATGTGAGGGATAATGCGAATCCCATTCCATATCCATATGAAAACATCGCCCAGGAAGAACCCGGATATGAAAACATTTATCCGATAACTGACAATATGGAAGCGGAAACCGGTGCAGAAAGTTATGGAAACCAACAAGGAAGTCCGCAGTATAATCAAAACGGTTATATTTATCCGGATGAGAATATCTACAGTCCATGGGCAAACAATGCAATGTATACAAACGGTGTCAACCCTCTGCCGATGAAGGACTGCCCATTTCAGTAACAGGGATTCGGTAAGGACATCATGGAAGCTGATTGTTTTAGCGGTAATTATGCCAGGAACACTCAGCTTCCTTTTTTGTCTGAAGGTATGTTTGTCCTGGTGATTCATTTACTGTATAATTGATCCATATGAAGGCGGACGAAGAACTTCAGATGTTTGCTGCAAGCCGCTTTACGTCGGAAAATGTTGATTACGCTGCAAATGGGGGTTTATATGCAAAAACCGGAGTGGATTCTATTTGATTGCATGGAAACAATTGTCGAT
>JAEZBW010000577.1 GCA_023426765.1 Bacillota bacterium | reverse complement strand
AGTTAGTATTGGTTTTATATTAAAAATTTGTTAATTTTGAGTCAGTTTCCAATGTTATAATTAGCCTCAAGATAAAAAAGTGCGTGTTCGGGGCAATTAATTTACAAAACTTAACATAACTACCTCTATGAATGGAATTAAAAATCGCCGAAAAAGGCAAGGAGTCTGAATGAAGAGTTATTTTTATAATCTTGCCGGCGGGCTGAAGACATCGAACACAAAAACGGAGCTCGGGCTGCAAACCAAGACTGTGTACTGGTCAGAGGCAAAAAACATTGAAATTCATAAAAATCGAGGAATCCGCAGGCAAAACGGTAACGTTAAAATTTCGCAATCGCCAGACGGTGCAGCGGTTTTAGGGCTTTTTGGGTATGAGGTTGGGGGAGATAAAATCTTTTTATTCAACACTGCGCTTGGAAATCTTTATTGTATTGTGAACTTAATGCAGCCGACGTTGGTGCTTGAAGGGCTCAGCGTTTCTGAAAGCGGTTGTTACACAAGGTTTTTATCGGGAGTAATTTTTTCAAACGGGGTTGATAATCTTGTATATTTTAACCATAAATCGATTCCGAGGGGAAGATTTGTGGAGGCAACTGACGCAAACGGCGTCGCTATAAAGGGTCGGGCGGTCACTGCTTATAAGAGCAGGTTGTGGGTCGCATCAGGCTCAAAGGTCTATTTTTCGGCGCTCGGTCGGTATGATGATTTTTCCAGCCCTGATGATGCGGGGTATATCAACGATTTTCATTCCGATATTGACGATATAACTGCATTTCAGGGGTACAAGGATTATCTTGCAATTTACAAGAAAAATAACGTGTTTCTCCTCAGCGGCAATTCCCCGGATGACTTTGCCATACAGGCTTTTGCGGACAAGGGTGCAAGCTCTCACGGGATGCTCGTGAATGCCAATAACAGGCAATATTTCTTTAACGGTGCGCTTTTTACGCTTGAGCAGGTGGGAATTTTGTCGCAAATTGCGCTTGGTTCCGAGCTTTCGCTTGACATAAAGGAGTCATTGGCAGATTTTCAAAGCGATTATGCATATCCGGGCTGCCTTTTGAGCTATGAAGCCAAGAACCAGCTCTGGCTATTTTGCCCTTTACGTGCTCAGGAGTACATTAACCAGATTTATATTTATGATTATGTCAATGATTGCTGGGCATTACGCAGTTTACCGCAACAAATAACAAGCGCAATGTCTTTTGATGGAAAGATTTACACCGCTGGTGCGGAGGGAAAAATCTATCAAGAAGATATCGGGGGCACTTTTGACGGACAAACAATAGAATTCTGCTGGAAAAGCCCGTTTCTTGCACTCGGAGAACCCAATCAACGCAAGTGTGTTGACGATTTTAATTTTGTTTTGGACGATGAATATGACAATAAATTCAGCTTCGAGACCTATAAAGACTACAATTCCAGCGATTTAGACGACGTAATATCGGTTGATACTGCTTCAATCGGGCAATTTTTATGGGACAATGATGCGCTTATGTGGGCTGGTTCCGAAAGTTCGCAGCAGCCTGATTTTCAGGAAGCTGTCTGGATTAAAGGGGCGGAAAGCGTTTATAAATCAGAGATTACCCGCTCGAATTATGCTGTTCAGCTTGCAATCAAAGGATATGAGCCGAGCCATAATTTTGCTCTAATCGGGCTTGAATTTAAGGATGTTTATTACGATTAGGAGCTTTAATTAATTGCTTATTGCCCGCTATCGGGTTGTTACATTTTGAAAAAAGACCTCTGTCCGAGCAGGACCCTGAGGAGCAAATATATATGAAAATAAGCAGAATAAACTGTTTCGGGCGATTGTTACATCAATCTGACTGATAATTTCGGCATCTTAATCAATCTCACACAGAATGCCGTCCCAGTTAAAAATCTTGTAATGGTGCGTAATCAAACAGTTATAGCAATAATCGAACTGACAATCCATACATTTTTATCAATCTCACACAGAAGCTGGATAGCGTCTTCCTTAAAAAGCGGATGGCATCTCATTAAAAAAGCTTGTAATAGTGCGCAATCAAACATCTATAACACCAATATAACTGATAATCTACACATCTTAATCAAGCTACATCGAAGCCGAATGGCGTCACATTAAAAAAGAAAGGAAAATATTATGACAGAATCGTTTACAAATGAGTATAGCGCATTTATACCGCAGATTTGGAGCAACAAGCTTCTCTCAACGCTAGAAAAGACTTGCGTTATGCTACAATGCGTCAACAAAAACTATGAGGGCGAAATAAAAAATGCGGGCGATACCGTAAATATAATCAAGCCTTCAGATGTTTCGGTATCAACATTTACAGGCAGCACATTGACTTATGAGGAATTAAGCCCCTCAAACCTAACTCTGACAATAGACCAGAGAAAGTTATTTGCATTCAAAATCAATGATGTTGCGCTTGCACAGGCAAATACAGACATTATGGAAGCGCACATGGAAAACGCAAAAAAAGCAATAGAAGTGGCGCAAGATACGTTCCTGCTTGGCAAACACATTGATGTGCCCGTTGCAAACGTAATCGGCGCAACGACTGCAGTAGGGTTGACCACTGAGAACATTTATTCAAAATTTGTAGATTTAGCGAAGGTTTTGAAAAAGTCGAATGCACTTTCAAACGGTCAAAAACCTTGGGTGATAATAAACCCCGACATTGAAGCGTTGCTTTTACAGTCATCACAGTTCACATCTGCGTACCAGATTGCCGATGAAACCTTGAGAGAAGGGTCAATCGGACGTATAGCAGGTATGGATGTGCTTGTCAGCACTAACTTAACAGCCGCAGAGGATGTCATAAGCGTTCTTGCCGGAACAAATGAGGCGATAACTTTTGCCGCTCAGGTCGCTAAAATCGAAAGCATTAGAGACACTCAAACCTTCTCAGACCTTGTAAGAGGGCTATATTTATACGGCGCAAAAACTGTAATACCGGGTGCGTTGGCAAAAATTTGCGTTGATGCAACCGCATTCGCCTAGCCATACACTACATACCCATATAGAAGAGTATTTTAATCTCTCTTCCGGGCGGGGCTAATCCCTGGCTCCGCCCCTCTCTTTTTACTCTCACATAAGGAAACGATATGTCAAAAGACGAAAATATAGAACATAACTTGCTTTCGGGTGAATCGATAGATGCGATAATCAAGCGCAAAATTGATGCCGAAATCAAAAAAGAACTTGAAGATGCGGAATCCATGCTTAAGAAGGTTGTTATAACAGACTTTTCGCTCTTGCCTGTCTGCGAAATATTCGCAAAAACGGTAACTTACAGCGTGTTTAATCGCAAAACCAAGCAGCAAAGCTACATTAACGGAGTTCAGGCGGAGGGACTTATCGGGCTTCAGGCTCAGACCCGTGAAAAGCTTATAAGAAAAGAAATTGACAGCTTTTTAACCGACGATTATTACGTTAAATTCAAAAGCGCTGTGCTTGTCGGGCTGGAAGGTTACCTTCAAACGATTACAGGAAGCGGAAAACAGGTTGATAAAAAATCGAAAGGACATAGCGTATGAACTATTTTGAAATTATCAACAAAGCCTTGATAGAGTTGAATTACAGGGAGGTTACAAGCTGGGAAGCTCTGACACTGAACGATCATAAGCGGCTTAAAGATATAATTTCAAGGCTGAATTCGCAGATTTGCGCAAGCTATGACTGGCCGTTTTTGCAAAGATATTACACAATGTCAATTCCTAAACGCATTTCAAGGGTTGATAACCCCGTTGAAGGGCGGATTGAAGCGGTTTTTGTCGACAGTAACGAGCTTATGTATTCGCCGGATTACAAAGATTTTGTTACTCAAAACCCGCATTTCGGCTGCTATGCAGCGTTTGCGCAGTATTTGTATTTCCCGCCTTCAGACAGCGCCAGGACTTGTGAAATCCTTTATAATACCGACAATTCCGCCATTTCTCAAGACGGTATAGAAAAACGTTACCTCGAACTTCAAACCGACCAAAGCCTTATACAAGAAGTATTTCAAGAACCTTTGCTTGTCTATGGCGCCTGTATGCGCCTGAAATCAAACCCTGAGCATAACAAATTCAAATACTGGTATTCGATGTATACCGATGCACTCGCTACAATGCGTGCTATGGCTATATCAAGCAAGGGCGCTACCCCAACAATCAATGTTAACAGGACATAACGGTATGAAACAAGGTATTAAACGAATTATACTGCACTGGACGGCGGGCGCCAACAAGCCTAACGCCCATGACAGGCAGTGTTACCACTATTTAATCGACTCTAAAGGGTTTATAACTAACGGTGTTTATCCCCCAGAAGCCAATATTGACTGCACTGACGACGTTTATGCCCCACATACCGGCGGCGGAAACACAGGCTCAATAGGCGTTGCGTTGTGTGGAATGAAAGATTTTTCTTACCCAAGTAAATACACGCCGTTTCCAATCTCCAAACTCCAACTGGAAACGGCTTTTTCTTTCATCGCAAAACTTTGCAAAAAATACTGCATAAGTGTAAACAAGGATACCGTTTTAACCCACTACGAATTTGGGCTTGACCACCCGAATACCAGCAGCCACGGCAAAATCGACATTATATACCTGCCGCCATACCCGTCAGTACACAAATTTCAGGTCGGCAATTTCATCCGCAGCAGGATTTCTGCGTGTTTAGAGCAGATTTAAATTATAATTTGTTACA
>JAEZBW010000556.1 GCA_023426765.1 Bacillota bacterium | reverse complement strand
CCCGATTGCTTCAGCATCATCGGCCTGGCCCGCGAGACGGCGGTTACCCTGAAGGAGGAATTCAGAAAGCCGTCCATCACGGTCAGGGAAGAAGGGAATGGAAAGGCTTCGGATTATGTTTCGGTAGCCATACAAAATCCGGACCTTTGCAGCCGATACGCCGCACGCGTGGTGACCGATGTGAAAATCGAGCCTTCTCCGGCCTGGATGCAGCGTCGGCTTGCCGCAGCAGGCATACGTCCCATTAACAACATGGTGGACATTACCAACTATGTCATGCTGGAAATGGGTCAGCCGATGCACGCCTTTGATCTGAAATGTATACAGGGTGAGAAGATTATTGTCCGCATCGCCCATGAAAATGAAAATATTACCACATTGGATGGACAGGAGCGCAAGCTCAACCCGTCGATGCTGGTGATCGCTGATGAAAACCGCGCGGTTGCCATCGCAGGGGTGATGGGCGGTGAAAATTCAGAGGTGACCGAACAAACCAATGTTCTGCTGTTGGAATCAGCCAACTTTAATGGAACTTCGGTCCGTCTGGCGGGCAAGAAGGTAGGCATCCGCAGTGAAGCATCCAGCCGCTTTGAAAAAGGACTGGACATAGAAAATGTCATACCGGCCATCGACAGAGCGGCCCAGCTGATCGAACAGCTTGGTGCAGGCAAGGTGGTTCCGGGGATTTTAGATTGCAACCCGGTGAAAGCAACACCCGTGCAGCTGCCCCTGGATGTTGATTATATCAATCGTTTGCTGGGTACGAAGATCGACGGGGAATGGATGCTTGATCTGTTTGAAAAGCTGGAATTTGGTGTGGATCGGCAAGCCATGCAGTTAACAGCACCATCCTTCCGTCCGGATATTCTGTGTGAAGCCGACCTGGCCGAGGAAGTGGCCCGTTTCTACGATTATAACAATATTCAGTCGACGCTGCTGCAGGGCAGAGCATCCACACTGGGGAAGAAGACTTACAGTCAGAAGATGAATGATTTCATCCAGCAGCAGATGCTGTCCAGTGGTCTGTATGAAACCTACACCTATTCATTCACCAGCCCGAAGGTGTTTGATAAACTGAATCTGCCGGCAGATCATGAGCTTCGGAATGTGGTTGTCATCTCCAATCCGCTGGGGGAAGACTTCAGTATCATGCGAACAACCACCATCCCCGAGATGCTGGAGGTTATTCGAACCAATTACAACCGAAAGGTCGAGGAAGGCAGATTCTTTGAAATGTCCTGCGTGTACAGGCCTGTACAAGGGGATTTATTACCCGATGAAATCAGAACCCTGACCATCGGACTATACGGCAATGCCGATTTCTATCTGTTGAAGGGCATCGTGGAACAATTGCTATCACAGCTGAACATTCACAGTGCCGATTATTCACCTGTGACCGATCATCCCGCTTTCCATCCGGGAAAAACCGCGAAGCTGACCATTAACGGAACGATGGCGGGTTATCTGGGAGAGATCCATCCGGAGGTTGCCGACAATTATGAATGCCCGGCCAAAACCTACATCGCTGTTTTGGACGTGAAGACATTCATCGACAATGCCGATATGGTACGGCAATATAAAGCACTGCCCAAGTACCCGGCAGTCAGCAGGGATATTGCGATGCTGATCAAGGATGATGTTATGGTCAAGGAAATTGAAGCTGTCATTCGCCAGAGGGGCGGCAAGCTTATCGAAGAAGTCCGCTTGTTTGATGTTTACCGTGGCGATCAGGTGCCGGCAGGGATGAAGAGTGTGGCCTATACCATTACCTTCCGCTCACCGGACAGAACCCTGGTGGAAGATGATGTAAACAAGGCCATGGAGAAAATCCTGAGCGGTTTGAAAACCAATCTGGATGCTACTCTGCGTGAGTAATGAAAGGCAGGGCGGGGCTCGCATGAGCCCCGTTCATTTCATGTTTAAGGGAAGCTTATCTCTTTCCTGAAAATACTTTGGTTACAGAGAAAGGATGGAATACGATGGATAATAGTATATCGATTTTCCCATATCAACCTCAGGATCCAAAGGCTTTTATTTTTACACCGGAGAACTTTGGTGCCGATCCCAGCGGAAAAGCAGACAATACGGCCGCCATGCAGCGGGCGATTGACCAGCTGGAATCAGAAGAAAAGAACGGGATTCTCTTTATTCCCAGTGGGATCTACCGTTTCGAAGGGACAGTCGATATATGGCGAGGCATCCGTCTTATCGGGTATGGAATGACTCGGCCGGTGTTTACGGTTCCAGAGAATTCACCGTATTTCCAGGGGCCTGACTCAAGATATATCTTCCATTTCCGTGTGAATAGGCCCCTCCCCGGCGAAGAACTGAGGGACGCGCAGAACACCACTTTTTTCAGTGGCATCCGCAATATCAATTTTCGACCGGGAAAGGGCAATCCCGGGCTGGTTGCCTGTCGTTTCCGTGTAGCACAGCTATGCTCCATTGAAGATGTTGATTTCCATATGGAAGATAGTCGTGCGGCCGTTGAAATGATTGGGAATGAAATGGAACGCTGCCGTTTCTTTGGCGGACAATACGGCATTCTTACCGGCGAAACAGTACCATATTGGCCTTTTTATCTGGGAGACTGCGTTTTCTCCGGACAAACCCGGGCCTGTATTTCAACTTACCGTGCCGGTATGACTATGCTGCGCGTTGTGCTTTCCAACGCTCCATATGGTGTTTTTGTTCCGAACAAGGAGATGGACAACCATTATATCGAAGAATTTGAACGCCTTTACATGCAGGATTGCCGTCTGGAAAACCTGACAGCCGGCATCAGCATGAACATGATCCGCTATCCCCAGAACTGGCTGCATGCCAAAGGGATCTACTGCCATAAAGTGCCGAGGTTCTTTGAATCCTTTGGCTATCAGTATAATCATCACATCGGCGTACCCCATATTGAGCCCGAAATGGAATATTACAGTGCCAACATTGATATGGGCCTGCGAATTGATGTGAACGGGCAGGAAAGCAAACGGTACTTTGATCTTCGTTATGACATCCACCCGGAGGAGCATCTGCCGGATGTTCCCGAACCCGATTATGTTCCCATGCCTGAACAATCAAAATGGGTAAACATAAAGGATTTAGGTGCCAGGGGCGATGGTGTGACCGATGATATACAGGTGTTCAGACAGGCAATTGAGCAGCACAAGGTCCTTTACCTGCCCCAGGGTTCATATTTGATCTCCGGTGGATTGGTGTTGAAACAGGATACTGTCATTCTTGGACTTCACTGCAGTAAAACCAGGCTGATTCTGAAGGATCACTGCCCGGGTTTTGACGATGATAATTCTCCTGCGACAATGGTCAAAATTCCACAGGGAGGAC
>JAEZBW010000513.1 GCA_023426765.1 Bacillota bacterium | reverse complement strand
GACCAGGAGCGCATTCAAGAATTAGAATGGCAGGTGGATGACCTGAAGCAGCGCTGGCAGGCGCAGGCGCAGGGAGACCCCACCAACGCCGTGATGCGTGAAGGCGTGCAGCAGCTTGTCAGCCAGACCGACTCGCGCATGGCCTATATCAAGCAGCAGTACATGCGCGGAGCGCTCTCCTATGAGCAGGTGATCCAGAATATGCAGCTTCTCTATGATGAGCTGTTTACCACACGCGTACCCGTGGATGCCCAGGCGGATATCGGCCTGAACGAGAACCGCACCGTACGCGGCGCCAACCGGTAAGAATCACAACGGGGAGCGAAATTCGCTCCCCGTTGTTTTTTGCGCTGCTTACCTCTGCATCATCGGCATGTAAATCGATCTGCTTTCCCCGTAACTTACGCGGTAGCTCACGTCCGTGCCCCACAGATCTGCACGGAAAGGCCGGATTTCAAGGTAATAGGTCGTCGTTCCGGAACCGGGGGCCTTCCACATTCCAACTGCCGGGCTGCCAAAGTCCGCCGAAGTCCAGGTGGACACCTTTTGGAGCGCGGAATTGTAAAGCGTGGCGGTTACGGCTGTGCTGGCTTTTGTTGCGCTCACACCAAAGATGTACTGCTTTCCGCCTTCTGCCTGCATCGATACCCAGTCCACATCGGTTCCGCCGGGCGAGGTACACAGGTTGAACGTGCCGCCCGCGGACCCGGGTGTGATAGGTGAGGCAGTATTTGCTGGGTTCTCCGCTGCGTCGGGCGAGCACGTGCCAGAAAGCGTTATCTCAGCCTCTGGACCAGCCGGGTAGGCTTCTACGTTGGCGGCACGGTCGATGGCGCGAATGCGGAAGCCATACCTTCCTGGCTGTCCAACAAACCAGATGCTCCTGTCAGAGCCCGTGATCGCGCGTTCCGTCCAGTTTTGCCACGCGCCACCGTCACGCTGGTACTGCAGCTCAAACTTGAGGATGTCATACCCGAGATCTTCTGCCGTCCAGGTGATTCGCGCAGCGGTGCTGTTTACAAGGTTGGGCAGCGGAGCGATTTTGCTGGAGGGCATGGTCAAATCCTGCCGCAAATCCCACCAGACCAGGCCAGTGGTGCCGCCCGCCTTGCTGCGCGCCTGAACGTACAATGCCGAGCCGTTCACCGCGCCATAGGTGGTCGGGTTAACCGGGATGGCCCACCCATCCGCAGCGTTACTATCCGTGCCAACTTTTACCCACTCGGGTTTGCTCCAATCCGGGCCGTGCCAGTAGAGATCGATCTGCGCCACCTGCCCGCCATCATAATCCACCGCGGTAGGTTGGAACATATGCTGCACGCCAGGGATCAACGTGGGGGCGTATGGATAGGCTACACCCACCGCCTGAGGCGGTACGGTTGCGCTTTCCACCCGCGCGGTGACCTTGTAGAAGTGCGCGGTGCTGCCCGCGCCGGGATGGTTCCATGCTTTGACCTTCAGCAGATACGTGCCGCTGCGGGTGAACGTGTAGGTCAGCAGCGAATCGACCTTCTTGAGATACTCCTCATCGTCGTTCTCCGCCAGTACGCTTGCGCCGTTCTGATCCAGCAGGTAGATGTACGAATCCAGCGCGGAGGATGGAGAAAGCGCGCGCGCATCGATATCGAAGCTAATTTTCTGCCCGCGCGCCGCGCTCACATAGTAGAAATCCACGTCACCTTCAGGGCAAATGGTGGCATCGATTGTTTTGTCAAACACCAGGGTCGGCACCGCATTGCCATCCGAGCAGGCGGTATTGGGAGCAGTGGTGTTGATGGTGACATCATCAATGGCCCACCCGAATGTGGTGTTGCGGTCTTCGTCGATCGCGTCGAAGTGGAAGCGGATGCGTACCGTGCGGCCCTGATAATCTTTCAGGCTGATCGGCCCACTGTTGAACCAGGCCTGCGCTGGCTGCTTATCATCCCAAAGCTGAACGAGATCGACAAACGGCCCATAGTTCGCGCCATCCAAGACGGAAATCTGCACCCTGCGCTGGTCCCAGTGGGCCCAGCCATCCTCGGTGTTTGCGTAGTACAAGAAGCGCAGGTACGAAACGGCGCCGCCCGGCAGTTCAATGGGCGGAGAGGTGAGATCACCGGCTTTCCACACCGAGTCCGAAAAGTCAGTCGTATCGTTGAATACCCAGCCCTTAGAGGCAGCGCGGGTACCGGCGGTGACGGAGGCATAGCGCCACAGCCCGCTCGAAACCCAGCCGTTCGCGTCCGCATCCAGGTTATCCTCGAAGGGCACTTTCTCGGCAGCAGCAGCAGGCAGGCTGGCGTTCGAGACGTTAAACGTGATCTGGCTGGTATTTGAGCCCGCGTTGTTCTTCGCCACAACCATAAGGGTATACGACCCCGCGGCCAGGTTGCCAACCGAGATACTGGTTGTGGTTACATTCCTGGTCCAGTTCGCCGATGGACCTTGCAGGGCTACGTCAAAGGAAGTTGCCCCACCGCCACCTTCCCAGGCAAGGATCAGCGAGTCGGTACTGAGCGCGCCGCCGGAATATTTGCTGCCCGGTGCGCGAATGAAAACCTCGCTGGGCAGCAGGTCGCGCGTTTTAACCCACAGACCAGACACCGTTTTGGCGCCAATACGGTTGTCTGAAAGGCTGGCATCGGAGACCTGGAAGGTCTCGATACGGCCGCCTGGCTGTGTCGCGGTTACGTCACTACTGCGATCGTACAAAATCGCCTGAACGTTGCTGCCTACCTGAACGGATGCGGCCGTATTTTCCGCCACAGCGCCCAGCATGGTGGCGGTATAGCCCGATCCGCTGGCATCAAACTTCTGGCAGGCGCCGCGGTAATCGGGTTCTGTATAAAGCGCTACCTGATTGGCGTTTGGCTCGCAAGCCATCGATGTTGGAATGGTGGCGCTGGCGCAGTTGTAGTTCTTGACCAACTGCCGCACAGGGATGTTCTGCACCTGGCTGCCCTCACGGTCGTAAATCTTCACTGTGAGCGCGAACGGTCCGTTGGGCACGTTCAGGGAACACAGATCGAATTCTTGTCCATAGGTGCCATTGCTTTGCGGGGCAATATCGCCCATCGATCGCCACACACCATCGTAGTTGATCAACGCCTGGATGCGGGAAATTTGCACGTCATCTACCGCCGATCCGGCAACGTAGACGGTTGGCCGGTCTACCCACTGCCGGTCCACCGGGGCATCCATCGTACCGGAAGGCGGGTTAGCGGGCGTATTGCCCGAAACAAACCAGTTGTCATCGGAGGTGCCGCGCTTGCCATCCGCGCCAGCGTTGCATTCGGTGCCATAGCTGGGCCAGTTGACCACCTCGTCGCACCTGCGCGGGCGCCCGTCATTGATCG
>JAEZBW010000494.1 GCA_023426765.1 Bacillota bacterium | reverse complement strand
GCTTCTGTCCGATATCCAGAAGAATCGGATGGCTACCGAAAAGGAACGGGAACAGGCCGAAAGGGATAAAAGAGAGATCGAAAGGCTGAAGGAGAGATCCGAGGAGGAGAAACGGAGAATCGAGAGTGAAAAGCAGGTCATCCTGAATCAGGCGCGTCAGGAAGCCAGAAGAGTGCTGATGGATGCAAAGCGCGAGGCCGATGAAATCATGGACAGGCTGAAGGAGTTGGAGAAAAACCATCAGCAGATGATAGAGAATAATGAAATGATGTCTGTGAAGCAAAGCATCCGCCAAAAGGTGGATGAGCTGGATCACCAGCTGGCTGAATCGGTGCTGCCGCGCAAGGGGTTTGCGAAACCGCCCGAAAACCTGAAGGCAGGAGACACGGTGATGATTCTGAACCTGAACCAGAAGGGTACCGTGCTCGAAACCCCCGACAAGGACGGGCAGGTGCAGATACAAGCCGGCATTATGAAGATCAAGGTGCATATTACCCAACTGCGCGCCGTAGACGAACAAAAGCAGCTGGTGGAAACTATCCAGAGCGCAAGGGTAACCGGCGTAAAAACGGGCAGCGTGAAGCTTGAACTGGATATCCGGGGACATAATATTGAAGAAGCCATGGTGAAAGTGGATAAATATATCGATGAAGCCGTGATTGCAGGGCTGCATGAGGTGTCCATCATTCATGGCAAGGGCACCGGCGCGCTGCGGAAGGGTATTCAGGATTTCCTCAGGACCCATGCCCATGTGGAAGCTTACCGTCTTGGGAAGTATGGCGAAGGCGAAACCGGTGTAACCGTTGTTACGCTGAAGTGAGTATAACGAGGCGAAGATGTCACCCACCTCTATAGGTGGCGGGTACCGATTAACTTAAACAGGCGGTGAGCATATCTCCCGCCTCGATATAACGGTGTGTTGCAATTGCTTGCGCAATTGCTTCTGTTGTTATAAGAATGGAGGCTTCAGGGAATGGAGTTATCTGCTGAACAGCTAAACAAAGAATGTGAAAAACAACCCATTGCTTTAACAAACGTTATCTGCAAAATACTTGGTAAACCTGTAACCGGTGCAGAATATCAAACTCAGCAATTACATGGCGGTACTCTGGGAGATGTACAGCTGGTAAAGGGCATGGCTGAAATCGCAGGTGGTGAAAAACTGCCATACGAAGTTGTTTGGAAGAAGCAAAAAAAGTGGGAGCGCCACGGTGACCCGAATTCATGGCGCAGAGAGTACGATTTATTTCAAAGCAGCCTTTGTGATGCTTTTACACCTGCCCTTCGCTGGCCGGAGTGCTACCACACGGAGCTTCGGGATGAGAATATCGAGTTGTGGATCGAGTACATAGACGGAGTGTCGGGCAGTGACCTTACTATCGGGATGCTTGAACAAGCGGCATTGGAGCTTGGGCGTTTTCAGGGCAGAGTGTCTGGACGGCCGGATAATTTCAGGAATATCTCCTGTCTCGGAGATGAAGGCTTTTTAGCGAGAGAGTTCAGTCAATGGCATATGCAGACATTCTCATATGATTTTCTAATATCCGAGCCATGCCGTATACCGGGGTTTTTGAAAGAAATGCTGAAGAATGGTGACATTCAGCTGGTGGATGGGAAATCATTTGAATACAGCTATCTCCGTTCAACCGGCTGTAATATACCCGAACAGCTGAAGCAGATGCTGATGGATATTGACGAGCGCAAAGATGAATTGTTCAAGAAGATCGGAAAGCTCCCTGTTGTGCTATGCCACCGGGATTTTTGGATTGAAAACATATTCTTTACAAACCAGGGTATAAGGCTGATCGATTGGGATACAACCGGCTGGGGCTTTCTGGGCGAGGATATTGCCAGTTTGATTGCAGATGATATGGATGCTGAACGATATGAAGAAAACTATCACCGGCTTGTTCCCGCATACCTGAAAGGCTTGTCGGAGTTCATGAATGTTCCTGCGATTGACCAAATGTATATTTTAGAAATGATTCTCATCAAGTTCGGGTACCGCATGGTGCAAGAGTATATGTTTTCGGACGCAATTGATGATAAAACCAAGAGTGTGAACGCCCTTCAAAAAATTTATGATTTACGCAATGCGAGTCCCTGGTAAGTTACCGGGACAACATTTACCAAGGGGACAGGTTCCCTTGGTTAAATTGAGCCAAGGTACCTGTCCCCTCTGGCTAGCAGGCATGGTAGACATATTTTTTCATTTTATTCAAGGCTTCAACGGTTTCCCTGTCCAGCGAAAGATTACAGCTTTTAAGCCCCTGATCCAGCTGCTCCGGATTGCTGAAGGATACAATAGGAACCGTTACAAGTTCCTGATGCATCAGAAAAGCCAGCTCCAGTTCGGAAAGGCTGCACTGAAGAGAATGGGCTCTTCGCGTCAACTCTGTGAAAATTCGTTCATTGGAAGGATTGGAATACCAACTGTCTGTTTGCGCGGGGATGGTTCCGCCGGCAGCTTTTTTTGTAAAGTATCCCTTTGCCAAAGAGGTATAAGCCATTACATTCAAGCCTGCTGCGAGGTGATGGGCATAGGTTTCCCGATCCATAAAAACCAGCGTTTTATCACTGATATTGTATTCATTGATGTCGGCCAGGCTATACATGATCTGATCGCAGACGAAACCGGGGAATTGCTGCCGATGAACCTGTTTGATACGGTTCAGAGGCCAGTTTGAACATCCATAATACCGAATTTTCCCTTCCGCCCGGACCTGCTCAAGAACGCCCAACAGCTCCTCTGCCGGAATATCGGGATTATCCCGGTGGTAAAAATACAGGTCGATGTAATCGGTATTCAGAAACTGCAGGCTTTCCTCCAGATCCCTGCGGATATCCTTCGGCGTAGCTCTGGAGGTTTTGAAATCCGCCAGATCGGGATGTCCTCCCTTTGTGCTGATCACCATTTTATGACGCAGCCCGGTTTTCTTCAGCCAGGCACCGATAACTCGTTCGCTTCTGCCCTTGGGGCCAGGAACCCAGTCCCCGTACATATGCGCGGTATCGATGAAATTCCCGTCATTCTCTGCAAAACTGTTCATCTGGGCTTCAGCGCTTTCATCGTCGACAGCCGTGCCATAATGGACGGTACCCAAACTGATCCGCGAAACTGTCAGAGAAGTATCTTTTAATAACACATATTTCATTATTCCACCTGCTTTCTGTTCATTGCTGCAAGGCGTGAACTGCTCTTCAGGTTCATCATTTCTCAGAAGAGTATGCCGCTGCATGAAGTATTATTACCACCAATGCCGGACAATCTACCTTGATGGTCAGAGTTTTTCCATGGCGGAAAAAAGTCTTTTTCTCTTTCCGACTATTTACAGAACCTATGATTCATGTATAATAATTAGTAATGTGAATTTCACTGAATTGCTTATCAATTGTTAGTCACACTGCCGAGTTTCCATGAACCGGGAGTTCATCCGCGATAAAAGGACAAACCATCATCATTGTTTGATACACAAGTGCATGGAAATATATTGTGAGGAGAGACAGAGACCATGAAAAAACTGATGCTTGGCAACGAAGCAATCGCACGGGGCGCATATGAGGCGGGAGTAACCGTTGCATCAGCATACCCCGGTACACCCAGTACCGAAATTACCGAAACCATTGCGACCTATGATGAAATTTACTCAGAGTGGGCACCAAACGAAAAGGTGGCCCTGGAAGTATCCATTGGGGCCTCGTTTGCCGGTGCACGCGCGATCTGTGCCATGAAGCACGTGGGGCTGAATGTCGCGGCCGATCCCTTGTTTACCGTTTCCTATACCGGTGTAAACGGCGGATTGGTCATTTGCGTCGCAGACGACCCGGGTATGCACAGCTCTCAAAACGAGCAGGACAGCCGGCATTATGCAAGGGCTGCCAAGGTTCCGATGCTCGAACCCTCCGATAGCCAGGAATGCAAGGATTATCTGAAAGAAGCCTTCGAACTGAGTGAAAGGTTTGATACGCCTGTTTTCCTCCGGTTAACCACGCGCATTTCCCACTCCCAAAGCCTGGTTGAACTGACAGACAGGGCTGATGTGCCGCTGAAGGAGTACAAAAAGGACGCCAATAAATATGTCATGATGCCGGCTATGGCCAGAAAGCGCCATGTTTTTGTTGAGGAACGGATGGGACGCCTTGGCGAATATGCCGATTGTTCCGAACTGAATAAAATTATCTGGGGAAACAAAGATATCGGCATTATTACCAGCGGCATCTCGTACCAATATTCCAGGGAAGCCTTTGGGGAGATGTCTTTCTTAAAGCTTGGAATGGTGTATCCATTGCCTGAGAAATTGATCCGTGAATTTGCTTCCCAGGTAAAAACACTGTATGTCATAGAAGAATTGGATCCGATCATCGAAGGCTTCCTGAAGGAAAACGGCATTTCGTGTATCGGAAAGGAAAAGCTTCCTATCCTTGGTGAGTACAGTGCCAGCCTGCTGAAGGAAAAGCTGCTGGGTGTTGGGGAACAAAAAGCCACCGGTCTTTCGCAGGAAGTTCCTGTCAGGCCTCCGGTGCTGTGTCCTGGCTGTCCCCACCGTGGTGTTTTTTACACGCTGAAGAAAAACAAGCTTACTGTGTCGGGGGATATCGGCTGTTACACCCTGGGTACATTGGCTCCTCTTGAAGCCATGGATACCTGCGTGTGCATGGGTGCCAGCGTTGGCGTAGCCCATGGCATGGAAAAAGCCAGGGGACGGGATGCTGCCCAAAAAACCGTTGCGGTGATAGGGGATTCCACCTTTATTCATTCGGGTATCACCGGGCTTATCGACATTGTTTACAACAAGGGTACCTCCACCGTAATCATTCTGGACAATTCCATCACCGGGATGACCGGACACCAGGAAAATCCCACCACAGGGTTCACTATCAAAGGAGAACCCACCCGCCAGGTGGATCTGGTTAAGCTATGCCAGGCCATTGGCATTAATAGGGTAACGGTCTGTGACCCGTTTGATTTGGATGCTTTCGATAAGGTCATCAAAGAGGAAACTGCCGCAGCAGAGCCGTCGGTGATCATTGCCCAAAGACCCTGTGCGCTTTTAAAGAAAGTGAAATACAAAGGCCAGGTCTATGTAAGCAGTGACAGGTGCAAATACTGCAAGGCATGCATGCGCCTTGGATGTCCGGCGATTGTAGATACCGGCAGCGGAATCCGGATTAACGATGCGCTGTGCGTAGGCTGCAATCTGTGTACGAAGGTATGTAAATTCGGTGCGATGGAAAAGGCAGGTGACAACAATGCGTAACATTTCCATTATGATTGTTGGCGTAGGGGGACAGGGAACGCTTTTAACCAGCCGCGTACTGGGGACGGCGGCAGTAAAAGCCGGATATGATGTAAAAATGTCCGAGGTTCATGGCATGGCTCAGCGCGGGGGCAGTGTGATCACCTATGTACGGATGGGTGAAAATGTAAATTCGCCGATCATTGAAAAAGGGGAAGCCGATATCCTGCTTTGCTTTGAAAAGCTGGAAGCCCTCCGATGGATAGATTATGCCAAAAAGGACGGAGCTATCATCATCAATGATCAGCAAATCGACCCAATGCCCGTCATCATCGGCAAGGCAAAATATCCGGAAGGTATTGTGGAAAAAATTCATGACGCCTTTTCAAATGTTCATACCATAAACGCTTTGGATGCCGCTAAAAAGCTGGGCAACATCAAAGCGCTGAATATCGTCATGCTGGGCCTGATGGCGAAAAGCATCAAAATTAACAAGGAAACCTGGCATGAAGCGATTCGGGAAACCGTGAAGGAAAAATTTGTAGATTTAAATCTGAAGGCCTTTGATGAGGGCTATCAGATGGCTGAATGCATGCTGTAACTGCACCTGCCGGGATGAAACCGGCCTGCAGAGTTTGTTGCAATAATCAGGGTTGAATGGGGGAACTGTCATGGGAATTTGGAATGCCGAAGTTGAATGCATGGAAAGAGAAAAGCTTTCACAACTGCAGGGAGAAAGGCTGAGTAACACGGTACAACGGGTTTACAACAATGTCGCGTACTACAGGCAGAAAATGAAGGACAAAGGGGTTGAACCCGGCGACATCAAAACCGTAGAGGATCTGCGGAAATTGCCCTTTACCTATAAGCAGGATTTGCGGGACACCTATCCTTATGGCCTGTTTGCAGTACCCATGGATGATGTGGTGCGCATTCACGCATCCACCGGAACAACCGGAAAGAGAACGGTTGTGGGTTACACGGCAAAGGATATCGATATGTGGGCCGAACTTATTGCACGAAGCCTCACCGCTGCAGGCGCGGGTAAATCCGACTTTGTTCATGTGGCCTATGGTTATGGTTTGTTTACCGGCGGTCTTGGTGTTCATTACGGTGCTGAAAAAATTGGGGCTACTGTTATTCCGGTTTCCGGAGGAAACACCAAACGGCAGATTGAGATTATGCAGGATTTTGGTTCCTCCATCTTAACCTGCACACCATCCTATGCGCTGTATCTGGCCGAAACCATGCGGGAGATGGGAATTGATCCGAAAAAGGATCTGAAGCTGAAAGCCGGCGTATTCGGCGCGGAACCGTGGACCGAGGAAATGCGCAGGGAAATTGAACAGCAGATGGGCATTAAGGCGATTGATATCTATGGCCTTTCCGAGATTATAGGCCCTGGTGTTTCCATTGAATGCGAGTGTCAGAACGGAATGCACATCCAGGAGGATCATTTTATCGTAGAGATCATCGATCCGGTAACTGAAGAGCCTCTTCCGACAGGATCGGAAGGGGAGCTGGTTTTCACCTGTATCACGAAGGAAGCCCTGCCGTTAATCCGATATCGTACCAGGGATATTTGCCGGCTGAACGGAGAAAAATGTGCCTGCGGCAGAACGCAGGTTCGCATGGGAAAGGTTACAGGCCGCAGTGACGACATGCTGATCATACGCGGCGTGAATGTGTTCCCGTCTCAGATAGAAAGCGCTCTGCTTGAGCTGGGAATTGCAACACCGCATTATCAGCTTGTGGTTGAAAGGGTAGGTACGCTGGACAATCTGGAGGTTCATGTGGAAATGACGCCGGAGATGTTCTCCGATGCCGTGAAGCAGGTTGAAAAGACGGAACAGCGGATCAGAAACAATATTGAAAGCATGCTCGGATTAACCTGCAGGGTTCGCCTGCTGGAACCGAAGAGCATTGAAAGAAGCGAAGGCAAAGCCAAGAGAGTTATTGACAAGCGGACGAAATAAGCAAAACAGGTAAAGGCAGATCAACGCAAGCTGATCTGCCTTTTTCACCGAAATTTCTCTTGACTAAAAGCGGGTTTGGACAGTATAATATAACTTGCGCTAACTGTTAGACGTTCCTCAATAGCTCAGCTGGTAGAGCATGCGGCTGTTAACCGCAGGGTCGTTGGTTCGAGTCCAACTTGGGGAGCCACTTGGGCCTTTAGCTCAGTTGGTTAGAGCAACCGGCTCATAACCGGTTGGTCCGGGGTTCGAGTCCCTGAAGGCCCACCA
>JAEZBW010000492.1 GCA_023426765.1 Bacillota bacterium | reverse complement strand
GCCTTTGGTTGTCTTTGCCAGCGGTGATGGGCGTATTTATAAGCGCGAGCTTTCACCCAACCGGCCGCAGCCGATTACCCCGTCGGTAGGCCCAAATGGTGGGGTTGCCTCGCCGGTAATTTCACCGGATGGCCAATGGGTGGCATACATCTACACTGATGGAACGACAGATCTTCTGGCGCTGGCATCCATTGAAGGCGGCGGGTGGCCGGTTCAGCTTTCACGCGGCGCGGACTTTTACATGCAGCCTGCCTGGCACCCGGCCGGTACGCACCTGGCCTGGGTAGAATGGGATCACCCGAATATGCCCTGGGATGGCGCGCGGATCATGGTGGCCCGGTTTGAGGCCAACCCGCCGCGCCTGATCGATCCGCAGGCAGTTGGCGGCGGGCAGTACATCCCCGCGCAGCAGCCGGAGTTCTCACCCGACGGCCACTGGCTAAGTTTTGTGGAAGAAAACGGCGAATGGTCCGACCTGGTGCTGTTGGACCTGCACAGCGGCGAGCGCCGGGTGCTGGTGCGCGGCGAAGGCTTCGATATCAACCCACCCGCGTGGGTGCAGGGTGTGCGCAGCTACAGTTGGAACACCTCCGGCGAGCGCATTTATCAAATCCGCCAGCAGGGCACGGTGAGCAGCCTGTGGGTGGTAGACGTTGCCTCTGGCGAGGCGAGCAAGATCGATACCGCCCCCTATACCTGGCTCACACAGCTTGCCGTTTCCGCGCAGGATGATCACCTGGCCTTCATCGCATCTGCCCCCGGCCACCCCGACGTAGTGGTGATGTGGGACGGGCAGATGCTTCACCGGGTGGCCTTTAGCACCGCGGCCACGTTCAACCCCTCCGATCTGCCCGCCGCGAAAGAGATCGCCTGGGTAAATGCGGATGGTTCCACTGCCTACGGGCTGTACTTTGCTCCCACCAGCCCCAGCTATACCGGCGCGGGCCTGCCACCCGCCATCGTGCAGATTCACGGCGGCCCGACATCCTACACGGCCATGCGATTTAACCCCGAGGCGGCCTACTTTACCTCGCGCGGGTACGCCTACGTCGCGGTAAACTATCGGGGCAGCACCGGCTATGGTCGCAGCTATCGCCACGCCATGCGCGGGCGCTGGGGCGACGTAGACGTGGAAGACGCCGCCGGATGCGCGCATGCCCTGGCCGAGCAAGAACTGGCCGATGCGCGCAAGCTGGTGATCACAGGCGGTAGCGCGGGCGGCTACACCGTGCTCAACACGCTCATCCGCTACCCGGGGCTGTACAAGGCCGCGGTGTGCCAATACGGGGTGACCAACCTGTTCGCGATCAATATGGATACGCATAAGTTCGAGGCACATTACAACGACACAATGGTTGGCCCGCTGCCCGAAGCCACCGAGCGCTATCACGCCTGGTCGCCGGTGTTCCACGCCGGACACATTCAGGATGCCATCTACATCTTCCAGGGTAAGGATGACGTAGTCGTGCCGCCCGCCCAGGCCGAAGAGATCGTTAACGCGTTACGCGCTAACCGCGTGCCCCACCAGTACAAGTTGTACGAGGGTGAGGGCCACGGCTTCCGCAAAGCCGAAACCATCGCGGACTATCTCAAAGAGACCGAGCGGTTCCTGGTGCAGAACGTAATTTTTGCGCCGTAAAAATTCTTTAATCGTACCCTTCGGGCTCGATGTGCACGTATGCCCGGTCCACTTCGGGCAAATCCTCCAGGCGTGCGATCACCTCATCGGCGATAGCGTGGGCATCATCGACGGTCATCTGCCCGTTCACGTTGATGTGCATATCGACCACCAGCCGCGGGCCAACGTACTCTGCCATGGTATGATGCACGCGCTGCACGCCCGGCACCGCGGCGGCTACTTCCGCCACCTGGTTGCGCAGGTCCGCGGATGCACCGGCCCCGGTGAGGAAGCCCAAGTTTTCTTTCCCGGCGCCGTATGCGGCGCGGAAGATCCACAGCGCCACCAGCACGCCCGCGATAGGATCCGTCAGGGGGTGAATTAAGGTGCTGCCCAGCGCGCCCAAAAAGGCCGCTGATGAAGCCATCACATCGCTCAAGTTATCACGGGCAGTGGTCATCAGCGTGGGGCTGCTCAGGCGCTTGCCAATGCCGCGGATCACGTAGAACATAAACAACTTCACTACCGCGCTGGCCAGCAGCACCGCCGTGGGCCAGCCCGGCTCCACTGCCGTGCCACCCTCAATGAATCGCTGGATCGCAACGCGGCCTGCTTCGTACCCGGCAAAGGCCATCGATAGGGTTACCATTAGCCCAACCATGGGCTCAAAGCGGCTGTGCCCCTGCGGGTGCGAGATATCCGGCGGGCGTTGGGCAGCCCACAGGCCAAACACCATCAGCAGCGAGTAAATCACATCGGAGACAGAGTTAGTGGCGTCAGCATACAATGCAACCGAACCAGAAAGCAGCGCCACGGCAGCTTTACTGATCGCCAGCATCATATTGCCGATGAGTGTGATGAGCAGCGCCTGCCGGTACAACCGGGAGACGTCTGGCTGCGGTGTCATTTCTCGGATCCAGCGCATTTGGAAAGCTGCTCCCAAACAGGATTTTAGCTCATTCGGATTTCCCTGGTGAGAAGTGGACTGTTCCATCAGGGGAATCGAAATGAGCCGGAGTTAATCTTATCACCTTCGATCAAGATTGGGGAGGAT
>JAEZBW010000483.1 GCA_023426765.1 Bacillota bacterium | reverse complement strand
GCTGTATGCAGCGCATACAATCCCTCTCGCCTCTTTTTTTTGCAGGATGCTGTTATTGCTGACAACAAACTTTCCTTTGCCATACCTGCTTTCCCACAGGAGAGGAATTTGCTTTTCGTCACAGGTTTCCATATGAACAATGCAGGAATCGGTGACCCGTAGTTCCATGCTGTTGCCCCAGATTGCCTCGCTGCCAAATTCCATGTCTTTTGCCCCCGGCAGCAGATTTGTTTTAAACCGCAGCGATGTTTGTTCCTTGAAGTTAAATTTTCCATACTGTATCCCAAGCTTGGGGTAGATTACGGTCATCGCCGGTGTATTGTCAGGGATTACCGCGAATAATACACGCCCTCCGCACTCGACCCAATCACACAAATACGAGATGGAACTACTGATCCTGTCCAGATTGTTGAACGCTATGATCAAGGTTTTATACAGGGTCAGGTCGGGAAAATCATCCTGTGCCACATCAAAATGATCATGGGGAACACGCATGCTGTCCAACACAAAAGAAAAAGCATCCCAGTAACCAATACTCTCATCCCATCCGGAATCGTAGAGAATCAAACTTTCGGCAGCTTCCTCCAGCCCTTTTTCTGCAGGTAAACCTGTGGGCAGCCAGGCCAGATGGGACAACCGGTATTCATATCTTACGCCTGCACGTTCAATTCCAATAAAGAATGCCAGCAGGATAAGGCAAAAAAGAGGGCCTGTCAGCCAACCAAACGTTACCTTTTTCATAATACCTCCGACATATTGACTATGGTTGCTATTGCAATCGATCATTCATCCGGTAATACCAGGAGCCGGCCTGGACTCTCCAGCACGCATTGATTATCTTTTGGCTGGAAGTGCGTTGTTGATGTGGAGTGACATTTTTACGCAGTATATTGATCATCGTCTGTACGCATCACTACCTGCCACCAGGCGTTTTTCAGCCCTGCCGGAGGAAAGCAGGTGATGGGATACGATGGTGAATGCATTTGCCTCGATCTTCAGGAATGCCTCCCTGAAGAAATCAAATTGGCTGTACCCTTCCATCGTCCAACAGATGTGTTCGGATTCCATCCTCCTTATCGTTTTCCATAAATTCAGCTGATCATGGCTGTTCACACATAGCCGGATGGTCAGCAGCCAAACCTCCTGATCCGCAGCCCATTGATCCTGCAGCCGATATGCAGCCTCCCATGCTGTTCTGAATTGGCCCCATTCGATGCAGTTTTCAAGCTTTATATAATGAGCTTGCTTATCCTCCGGCCTTAATCTGATTTTTTTATCAAGCAGCTGATCCAGTCTTTCACGCTGATTGTCCAGAAGGATACCTTCGATGAACCCGCTTTTTATGTACCTTTGAACCACATCGATATATTGATCCAGCATGGATTCATTTTCCGGGTCGCTGAAGCAGGCAGCTTTACAGGATTGCATCTCCAACTCGAAAGCCCGCTGCATTTCCATGATAGCGGCAGACGCATAATGCGTTATTTCCGGATCCTGTTTCAATCGTGCAGCCTTTAGCAGGTCTTTATAGCAGGAGGGGTTTTTTACCACCTCCATCATCAGCGAACGGCTTATGCGGGGATCGTTCAGAACCAAAGCTTCCTCGAGGGGCACCAGCGCGGACACATCGTCATGATCCAGCATGGGGATTGGATTCAGATTGGTCTTGTTTGCGCAAAAATCCTCCAGCGGTAATGGTTTTGTACCGCCTTTTTGGTGTACAGACAGGTATTCTGCGATCAGTGCGCTGAGAAAACCAAATAACGGGACAAAACAAATAACGGCAAGGAGCTGCCGGGGAAGGCGCGAAGGTTTTCTGACGGCCCGAATACCATAATAAATGCATATCAGCAGATGGAAGAGCAACGCAGCATACAGAAGCTTCATGATACCATCAAACCTTTCTCAACGATATAATTCACTCCGCAAGCGGAATGTTTTTGCA
The DNA here is from genome assembly GCA_023426765.1 of Bacillota bacterium. Classification (GTDB taxonomy): domain Bacteria; phylum Bacillota; class Clostridia; order DSM-8532; family DSM-8532; genus JAAYJG01. The sequence goes on along the minus strand of JAEZBW010000483.1, from coordinate 5,186 downwards.
AAGGATAACTCAACTACGCCGCATAACACTTTGAACAGGTTGAAGTATGAAGCGGTCATCTGCTGATATACGGCATTCCAGATAACAATCATCGCTTTCACTTCGCCTTTTTTGCTTAACGGTGCGCAATATGCGGGCTCGTCCGAATGCAGCGCCTTGTTGCACCAGATTTCCTTCATCGCCATGGATTTGCGGATATGCGGGTATTCAAACAGCTTCATGGTGCTCTGAAGATGGCTTCCGCAGCTTTCCGAGCTGGCGGCCAGTCTTGCAATGTTTATCCCTTTATCCAGCGTATAGATTGCGATGCTTTTGGTATCCAGCATGCTTTCCAGAACCGGAATGGCTTTTTGAAGCACTTCTTCAGGATATTCCGATTCCAGACGGCAAGCTGCTTCATACAAACGGCCGTAACTGTTCCGGTACCCAATTAACTGTTGTTTCAGCTGCTCCTTATCGCTGATGGCATTTTCATGCATGGTGAATAAAAAGGAGTATCTGTCCTCAAGGGCTTGCGTTTGATTCTTTATAAACTGCTCACGGCTTAAATGCTTATCCCGGCTGTAGCCTGTAACCGATCCGGCCATAAAATAGGAAACCAGCGGAAGCCAATTATCAATATTGTAAAAAAGTGTTTCCCAATTCATGCCTGTGTGCAAATATCCGGCCATATAGGATGCACAGGAAAGCAATGCTGCATATATGCCGGTTTGAAGGCCGTGTATGCACCCCATGATAACGGCATACAGAAGCCTGAAATCAACGAACTGGAATTGTGCATATGTCTGTGAGATTCGGTTCAGGGTTTCCATCAGCAAAAAGCCGACAACCAGTTCTATCCATTTCACCAGCGTGCTCTGAAGCCCGGCCGGAATCCTGAAACGATGAATGTCGCTTTTTTTCTGCGGAAGACAGCTGACATAATGATTCATTCTTTCCGAAAATTCGTCCGTCAGGCAGTCCATTGCAGCCCATCCATAGTGACTGCGTGCCGACTCCACCTTTACAGGCGGTGGAAATAAACCGTTTTCAGGGCAGAACTCGAATTTTACCCCTGAAAAAACACTGGACAGCTGATTGGCCAGTATGCCGAAGGTCATCGCAGAGCTTCTGCCCAAATTGATGCATTCAAAGGGCTCGGAAGGCTGCGGCGAATTGATGAGCCTTAATATGAAATCTGCCAGGTCATTTTCACTTAAAAAGTCACATTTGTCATTCAACCCGCCCGGAAGAGGAATTGTTTCCTTCTGCATGCACCTTCTTAGAAAATCGTGCGTAAGCAGATCGCTGCCCTCTTCGCCATATAAATAGGGTACATGAAGCACCGCAGCATTCAGCTTCATATTTTTTCGATAATGCAGGCACAGCTGTTCACCCATGTATAGCAGCATTGCGGTGTCGCTGGAGGGCTGTGGGCAGGTTTCTTCATTTACCTCGCTATCACTGGCCGAGTAAACCAGGGTGGATGAAACGCAGATAACCTGCCCTGCATTTTCCTGAGCCGCCAGCTTAAGAACCCTGTTCAGCTCGTCCAGCTCTCCGCTGTTTGACAGCTGATTTCGCAGGTGCCGGGACGTCAGGAATATCACCGTTTTAAACTGATAATTTTTGAACAGCTTTTCAAACAGAGTACTGTCAGGCGGCAGCTTTATAACCGTTATTTTATGTTCGGAAAATTGCGGCTGGATATCTTTTGCTGCAACAACCACCTTATCTTCTGCACATAGCTTTTTTGCAAGTGTTTTCGCTACTCTGAGATCATTTCCGATAATTAAAATAGACAATGACAAAACCCTCTTTACAACTTTCTAAACTCCATTTAGATCATCATTTTATCATGGTCGGCTGTCATATTTTGGAGTTTCCTATGATACGTTCAATTTTCATCACTAATAAAAGTAAAAGAGCAGGTAAAAGGCGTCAAAACCGATGCCTTTTGTCATTCTCTCCCGTTCTGAATGCAAAATGACTTTTTTCTGATTTGGCGGGGAAAAAGGCCTGAAACACTGGAGATTGTCCCCTGTGCAACAAGGAAATATTTTCCGACCGGCCATGTGCGACATGGAAAAATGATAGAAAACCCTAATACATTTTGTAAAAATTGCTTGGTTCTTTGCGAACTTTTTTTGATTTTCAGGGCGTGATTTGACTAATTTACCACCGCAGCGCGTTTTAGGAGAATATTCCATGAACCTTGAGCATATATTACGGTTTCTTTTGCAGAATATTTTTATGAATACTATATTGCTTTATAGAATAGTTAGTGATACAATACACATGAAAACAGGATAATGCGCATATCACGGTAATGCTTTTAGCATGGCATAGCAATTTCTCTGAATATTTGGCAGAAAGGAGTAATGACGGATATATGAATGCACAGTTTAAAAAAGGAGCACTGGAGCTATGTGTCCTTTCAAAATTGGTGGGAAAAGATTGCTACGGGTATGAACTAACCGATGCAATCTCAAAAAAGATGGTCATTGCGACAGGAACACTGTATCTGATTCTAAAACGCCTGAAGGATGACGCCTTTGTAGAAACATACCTGGTGGAATCAGGCGAAGGGCCTGCCCGCAAGTACTATCAGTTAACCGAAAAAGGAAGGAACTATCAAAAAGAGTTGAAAAGCGAATGGCTGGATTTTGTGAAAACGGTACAGGAAATAATTGATGAAGGTTTTGGAGGATGCATATGAACAAGATTGAATACTTAAATGCACTGAAGGAAGCATTAAAAAGTGTTGACATTAAGGTGATGGAAGAAATCGTTGCGGACTATGAGGAACACTTTCAGGTAGGTTTGGAAAACGGAAAAAGCGAAGAGATAATCTGCGAGGAACTGGGTTCCATCGACGATCTGGTGAAGGAAATCAATGAAGTGTATAATACCGGCGGTCAGGATACCCGGGCTCATGCGGATGAGAGCACAAACAGCCGGCAGGATCAATCCTCAAAGGAAGGGCAGGATAAGTGGTATTACGGCCCCGATACGGATAAGATCAGCAGTACCCTCAATCGCGTTCTGGATTCGACCGGCAATGCGATCAATCACGCTTTACAGGCCACCAGCGAGGCTATCGGTAAAGTGGATGTAGCAGAAATCGGCAACAAACTGAAAAGCTCTATGGAACGCGCTGTCTCCCGTTTGAATGATATGGCGGATAGTTATTATGGAAGATATCCTGGTTCTTTTGATGCGAATACCATGAATGCAGATAGCTATCAGGATAACGTCACAAAAAGCTATGATAGTTCCGCGCCCGGATATCCAAAAATGAACCTTGTAGTAGACGGATTATGTGCTGACATTCGTGTAAGGGAATCAACCGACGGAAAAATCAATATCCGGTATGAAAACAATGGGAACGAAAGAATAAGGCAGAAGTATGCTTTTTACAGCTTCATGGAAGGGAATACCGTTTACGCGGGCCTTCGCATGGTTCCCAACGCTGTCTTTTTATTCAACATGAAACCATACGCCATTGTAATCTATCTGGAAGTACCTGAAGGCATGGGTGTTGTAGATATAAAAACGGCAAGCGGTGACATCCGCATTGGTAATGTAAAACCCGAACGGCTTTTTACAGAAACCGCAAGCGGAGACCTCTCATTTGCGCAGGTTGGTGCGGATGAGCTTAAAATTAAGAGCGCCAGCGGGGATATCCGGATTGAAGATGGAAACGGCTCGCAGGTAAATGCAGGTACGTTAAGCGGTGACATCGAAGCAAAACGTGTTTCGGCCCGGGAAATATTCCTGAAAAGCACAAGCGGCGATGTGGACGCCGACAGCATGAGCGCGGATACCATTGATTTGCATTCGCTCAGCGGCTCTCTGGACATTGAACATTTAAGCGCAAGCGAGTGTAAAATCAAATGTACCAGCGGAGATATCGGGATTGAGAATTCATCCATGAAAAATGCGGATGTCATCAGCATCAGCGGTAATATCACGCTCTCCAATATCGCGGGTGATAACCTGAGTGTGAAGAGCACAAGCGGTGATGTGCATCTGGATGTCAATGTCAGAAAATGCTGGGCAGACTCAAAAAGCGGGAATGTTGGGGCGGTATTTAACGGGGAGGTTACATTGCAGTCCTCATCGACAAGCGGTAACATCAATATTCATCTGAAAAACTTTGGCAACGGATATACCATAAAATCAAAAACCGTCTCGGGAAATTTATCTGTTCATTACAACGATCTGCATCAGCGGAATCTGAAAACCGGAACCTATACCTATGGAAACCAGGGAAGCGAGTTGACCCTGAGTTCGGTCAGCGGTGATCTCCAGGTAAATGACTGAGCTTAAAGTGGACAAGGGGGATATTCGCCCCTTGTCCGGTTAGAAATCGTTAAAGTTATAACAACGGAAGCGATTGCTTGCAATCGCAACACACCGTTATTGCAACAGCAGGTTTTGCTTTAGCAAAACCATCACACAGCAACAAGGTTCTTGCTGCCAGAGCGATTTGCCGATTTACCTCGTAAGTGCGGCAAGAAGTTTACTGTCACCTGGCACTAATTACATATTTTAGCGGTTTTATTTTTTCGGCCTGAAAATATTTAAAAAACACTTGCTAATTTTAAACAAAGATGTTACAGTAAATGAGTTAGTCAATTTAATACTCAGATGGATATCTTTTTTGTACATGCCGCTCTTTAATTTATTAGGGTACGATGTCAAAGAGTTTTATCCAGAATAAATTAAGGAGGTATATTGATATGGCGGACAAAACACTTGTTTGCAAGGATTGCAACGCAGAATTCATTTTTACTGAAGGGGAACAAGCTTTCTACCAGGAAAAAGGTTTTGAAAACGAACCCCAGAGATGCCCGGATTGCAGGCGCGCGAAGAAACAGCAGAGAAACAACAATCGCGGCTACGGCAATGGCGGCGGCAACAGATGGTAAAAAATTAAGGAGAGCCTGGCTCTCCTTTTTTATTTCATTTTTTCTGTTCTTTCCGGATATCCTCAGCCTGATCTAACCAGTTCAGGCTGAGGATATTTGTTATGTACCATGCAATGTTACGGCACTAATTCAATGAGCGCTTGCGTGAATTGTGCGCCAAAACGCGGGCGCTGAAAGCGCCTACCTTGCGCGTTTTGTGTGCAACGCGCCGCGAGCATTTTATCAAATGTCCTTCAGTGGGGGATTGTACCCACCACTGAAGCAGAAATCGGT
>JAEZBW010000440.1 GCA_023426765.1 Bacillota bacterium | reverse complement strand
GAGACATGGGACGGGGCCAGGCCCACGGCGGTGTAGACGCCGATCTCGCGTTTGCGCTCGTAGACCGCGCCGATCATGGTATTGAGCACGATCAACACGGAGATGATCAAGGGAATGAGGATGTTGGGCACGCCGGCATAGCCCAGGGAATCGCCGGCGTGGTAGAGATAGACGCCGTCTTCCTGGCCGGAGAAGACGGCCAGGCCAAAGCGGTCGGCCAGCCGCCCGGCCCGGGCGGCGTTGTCCTGGGGCGCCGCGGCGGCGCTGGAGGCGGCGTCCGGCGGAGCCACCACCACGGACTTGAGCTGGCCGCCAAGGCCCATGACCGTCCGATAGGGCAGGATGACGACCAGATCGTCGTCGATGTGCTGGTAGCGGCTTTGCAGGGTTTTCACGTCCTCGCCGGACTCGGCCGCCTCTTTCTCGGCCTCGCTGGCTTCCTTGGAGGCTTCGGACGGAAAGACGACCGGGGTAAGCGGTTCGCCGTCCAGGTCGGGCCGCTCTTCCAGGGCGTTTTTGCGGAACAGCCCGGCCACGCGGAAATCCCGGCCAAAAAGCGACACCCTGTCGCCCGGGGCCACGCCCAGGCGTTCGGCCATGGGCTTCGGCAGGATCACGGCATTGTCCTCGTCCGGAGCGAACCAGCGGCCGTCCGTCAGCATGTCGGCCATGCGCCCCAGGCGTGCCTCGTCGGCGGACAGGCCCATGACGCCTTGGACAATCTCCTGACGCGCACCAGCCCGGACATGGGTGACCGGGGCCACGGTCTTCTCGGGCAGCTCCAGCCAGGCCAGAGGAGCCACGACGTCGGTCGCGCCGTAAGCGTCGGCCAGCACGGCCAGGGACTCGGGAGGCAGGCTGTGCCAGCCGATGTTTTTGAGCAGCACGCCACGATAAGCGGCGACGTCCGAGAGCCTGGCCGCGCCCTCGTCCCGGGTGGACTTGACGCTGGTGAAGCTCATGATGGTGAAGGTGAGGATGATAAGCGTCAGGCAGGTCAGGGCCGTGCGGATCTTGCGACGGCGCAGGTTGCTGACGCCAATGACGAAAGCGGCGGCAAAGGCGCGCATGCCGCCGATCTCGGTGGCTTTGACATGGGAGGCCCGGCGCTGCAGCGCCGTCATTTCGCGCTCGAAGCGCAGGAAGATGATGGCCGCCACCATGACCGACAGGCCGAGAATGAAAAAGGCGATGATGACGACCAGCGGACTGTAGGTGAGCTTGAAGGCCGGATGCACGGCGTAGACCACGGCGATGACCGCCGCAAGCACACCCAGGAAGGCCACGATGCGTTTGTGGATGTCGGCGTAGTTGAAGACCACCCGCTCCACGCAGTAGGCAAAGGGGATAAACAGCGCGATGTAAAAGAGCACGCCGATGAGCACGTCGCGCTGGGTCTTTTCCACGTCGTTGTAGACGCGAACGGCCAAGGCCCAGCTGGCCCTGGCGGCCGTGACCATGGCGTCGAAGCGCCCGGCCTCCTCGGCGGCCAGGGCCTGGGCGTAGAGCGCGCGGCCCTGGTCGGTCAGCTCGCGGATGCGTTCACTGACGATGCCGTGGGCTTCGAGGTTGGCGATGCGCGGGCCGACCAGGGCCCACATGTCGCGCGCGCCAAGGAGTTCCGTGGCCGGCAGGATGGGCCAGGCGTCCACGGGATAGCCCACCCCGGTGGGATGGGCGGCGTCGGCGTTTAACAGCAGAAGCTTTCGGGCCAGCACGGTGTCGGAGAGGATGCACTTAAAGGGCGTGCCGGGTTCGAGGAAGATGGACAGCAGCGTGGAATCGAGGGTGTCCAGACGCGAGAACCAGGAGCGCAGGGGCGGGGCCTCGCGTCGGGCGTCGAGGAGTTCGATGCGGGTGAAATAGCGGAACGACCGGGGATCGAAGGCGGAAAACAGCGTGGTCTGCTCGCAACCGAACATGATGAGGTCGGTTTCCATGGCGTTGCGATTCATCTTGACGCGGTAGGCGTCCTTGCCGGTCTGCTTCTTGTCCACGGCCCAGATGGCCGAGCCGGAGTCGGGGTCGAAGCGGTAGCCCTCGACCACGGCCTTGTCGAGAACATGCTTCTTGTTGGCCAGCCCGCTCACCCGGAACTGTCCCCGGGCGTCGGTCATGGCGTAGAACCGGGTCTTGCCCTGGTAGACGCATACCACCGTGCCGGGGGCCGGCCGGTCGGGAAAAAGCTCGCCCTGACGGATGAAGTTGACCCGGCCGGTGAGGGTCGAGAACACGTTGCGCGGCCGTTTCTCTCCGGCTTCGAAGCCGGGAGAGGCCATGCCCGCGACCATGGCCGCGACGAAACGTCCCTGCTTGTCCAGGGCCGCGAAATCCACCCGATCCGGCAGATCGCCGGGCGTGCCCCAGGAAAGCCTGGCGTCGCCGATGGTGGCCAGGGTAAATCCCAGCACGCCGGCCAAGTTGCCGAATTCGCCACCCAGGATGGGCCGGTCCGGGAGCATGCCCTGCCAGGGATTCTGGCGGTCGTCGCGCATCCCGTCGCGGTAGTAGCCGGTCGGGAGTCCGACCGACTTGGCGGCGGTCTCGGCGGCGGCGGCAAGGGACCGGTTGAGGCGACCGTAGGCCTGGGCCGGATTGACGTCGGGCTTGACGTCGAAGCCGAAGCCTTCGCACAGGCTGGCCACGCCTTCACCGTGGCTGGAGAGATAGAGCGATGCCTGGGCCGTGATGTCGCGGTCGCCGACGAGCTTGCGCAGCTCCCGGGCGCTTTCGACGCAGCCGGCTTCGGCCTCGGCTCCGGCCCGGTCGCGGGCCAGCCGCTCCCGGGCGGCCGGGGCCAGAGCCAGGAGCATCTCGGCCTCGGCCAGCGGCAAAATGGTAAAATCCTCGCGCCACAAGATGCGCCGCAAGCCGGCCCGACGCTCGGCCAGGGCGGCGATGCCAGCCTCGTCAAGGGTTTGGCCGGCCAGACGCAAGCGCATGAGCCGGGTGGTGACGACGTCGACTTCGTCTTTCAGCGTCTCCAGGAGCGCCTCGCGCACGCCGGGATCGGCCAGGGCGGCCTTGGACGCATCGCCGCCGGATATGGCTTCGTCCAAGGCCTTGATGACGCCCTCGGCCTTGCGGGCGGTCTCCTTGAGATCGCGGGCCTGGGTGCGCAGGTCCTTGCCCTTGCCGCGCAGGGCGGCGAAAAATTCCCGCAGCCCGGCCATGGACTGGCCTCGGCCGGAGGTGGCGACCAAAAGTGTGGGGCGGGCCGGCGGCTGGGCGGCGAACTCCCGGGCCAGACGCAGCAGCGCGGCCAGGGAGGCGGCCTCGTCGGCTCCGGGCGCGCGGCCTGGGGCATAGGCGGCGGCGTCGTAGGCGGCGTCGACAACCAGCAACTGGCCGGCCAGGGCCGGATCGGTCCCGGGGAAGAGCAGATGGACGTTGTCGGCCACCACCGGCTCCCAGCCGGCCTTGGCGGCCAGGACGGCGGTCGCGCCGCCGGGGCCGCCCTTTAGGGCCTTGTAGTCGCCGAAAAGCTCCCGGGCCTTGGCGGCCGGGAGCAGGAAACGCGGGAAGCGCACCGGAGTCAGCTCGAACTTGTCGCGGTAGACG
>JAEZBW010000384.1 GCA_023426765.1 Bacillota bacterium | reverse complement strand
GGCATGCTTCGAGCAGGATCCGCCTGTCTTCCGCCGTAATTGCTTCTGCCTGCTGTTCGTTCAGGCGTATATTCAAATCATTCTGCAAATAATCAAAAAAATCCAAAGGGCCTCCATGGAACAATTAATCTGCCATTTTCACGGCTTGAAACCGGTGCGCGGTGCATGCAAGGAGTGTTTTTATCCTCCTGCTTATAGAGGCAGGGGGCATAGAGCATTTTACCAATTACTGAATTATACCATTTTATGTGTGCTGGATCCGATTTTCTTGTCCCGCCATTATTATAACAACGGAAATGACTGCATGCAATCGCAACACACCGTTATTGCAGCGGCTTACACGTTACTGGATACAGTTCAGAGGTAACCTCAGATAATCCACCGTACCTGTTTTGAGAGTCGAGGCTTGTGGCGTGTTCCAGTGCCAGGGTCATCCTTCCCGGGGGAGCCTTCCGGTCGATACGCTCCTCTGGTACGCACTTGCATTCGGATGTGTTGCGAACTGTAACAGCTACTGGTATATGGGCGAACACAACAAAAAACTCCACTATTTATCCCATGGAGTTTTTTGAAGTGACAAGTTATTTATCTGCTCAGGTGTGGTCAGTCAATGCGGCTGCCCGAAAGCTTTCTCATATCTAAAGCGGTTTTATTGATGAATGCCATTACTTTTTCCATTTCAATGTTTCTTTTCGTCTTCAAAGTGGTTGTTTTCACCAAGTCTGTATAGGAAAAGACGAAATACCGGATGATTTTATACTGAGGCAGTGTTTTGTTGATTTCACGGATTGCGGTGTTCAGGCGTTCCTGAATTTCATCATCGGATACAGCCTCAAACACCTCTTTGTCCAGAACAATCTTTGCACACACCTGAATATCACCGTCCGGAGCCTTGTTGCCCCATGCAAAGGAATCCTTAACCCCGGGGATGTTATTGATCAGCATCTCATATTCTTCAGGGAATGCTTTCTTTCCATTGGTAAACACGATCATCGATTTTGCTCTTCCCGTGATTCGGATAAAGCCTTCCTCGTTGATCACACCCAAATCCCCGGTCCGGAACCAGCCCGCATCATCGAGAACCTCTTTTGTGGCAGCTTCATCCTCATAATAACCCAGCATGACATTGGAGCCGCGTACAATGATTTCACCCATTCCGTTCTCATCGGGATCCAGGATGGCTGTCTCAACACCTTGCAAAGGATGACCAATCATCCCCGGTTCGTTGATAAAATCATTGTTGGCAGCGACGACCGGAGAAGTTTCGGTAAGACCATATCCCTGCAGTACGTTGAACCCTATGTTTCTGAACCAAACGACAACCTCCGGATCCAAAGGTGCCGCACCCGATACAGCAAGGCGCAGGTTGGGTGCAAACTGTTCAAAAATACTTTTAAACAGCTTTCTGCGTAGATCTATTCCGATTTTTCTAAGCCCATTGGATACCTTGACCATGGTGCTGACCAGCTTCTCCTTTCCGGATTTCCGGATACCATCCGTCAGCCTTTTGTAAAAAGTTTCAATCACTGCAGGAACCGCCACCAGTAAAGACACATTGTATTCCTTCAGATTCTGCGCAATATGCTTGATCCCGTCGCAATAGGCTATCTTCGCACCTACATGTACCATGAAAAGGAACCCTACCGTGTTTTCAAAGGTATGGTGCAAAGGCAGCAGTGATAAATGCGTATCCGCAGGGGTGACTTTTATCATTGCCGCAATGGATGACACATTACTGACGATATTGCTGTGGGAAAGCATGACGCCTTTAGCCATGCTGGTTGTGCCCGATGTAAATAAAAGTATGGACATACCGGTTCTGTCAATCTCACTGTCGATGAAAGTACGGTTCCCCGCCTGAAGAAGTTCTCTCCCCTTTACAAGAAGATCCGGCAAGGCAAGGAACTTCGGGTCGGATTTCTTCCCGGATGCTTCCATGCAAATGTAATACTTCAGCCGATTATTCTTTTTCACTATGGATTCCATCATACTCTGATAAGTGGGACTGTAAAATATGACCTCTACTCTGCCGCGATCAATTAACGCTTCCACTTCATTCTCGGGCAGATATTTATCCAGGGGTACCGCTATTCCTGTTCCATTTGCGACAGCCAGGTAGCATACACCCCATTCATACCGGTTTTCACTGATGATTGAAAACCTCAGCCCCTTCAGCCCCAAATCATGAAGCGCCGTGCCAAGTGCATCAATGTCTCTGTCAAATTCGTTATAGGTTTTTCCGGTAATATTCCCATGCTTGTCTTTAAAAAGAAAGCCTTTTTCATCTCCGTACTTTCTGGCACTGTCTTTGACGATCTGCCTGATGTCGGTAATTCTAGGCGGTTCATAATAACCAATACCCTCAACAACCCTTTTCCCTTCCTTGCTTACGATGCGAATTCCTTTTTCCATACTTCCCCCTCCTTTTATGGAAAACAGTATTAGCTCTTTTCGGAAAGTCCAATATCATTGTATTTATTAGCATATGATATTATTACCTGGTTATAATTATACTGCGAATTGAACCAAACTACAAGAAAAACTTTATTAGCCATGGGTGGGGCCCATGTTCCCTGGCAAATCTTCTGTAAACTAATTTTAGCCACGGGCAGGGCCCAGGTTCCTCGGCTAATCTTCTGTAAACTAATTTTAGCCACGGGCGGGGCCCAGGTTCCTCGGCTAATCTTCTGTAATCTAAGCCGCCGGGGAACCTGGACACCGCCTATCCGTCATTGAAAGGCTGAGAAATCATAACGGTTGTTGGCGTCCCAGAAAATCCATTGTTCGTAACCTGCATCCATGACAGCCTTAATCTGCTGTTTATATTGTTTTGCACTATAGGTTTGCCAGCTGCCCTTGGCAAGCCAGCTTGCCGAAAAAGCCTGTATGAAGGGGCGTACCTCAGCCCGGTAATCCTCCACGCCAGATAACCTCTTTTTCGCCATCAGGAGGGTTTGATAAACCACCTCGTAGGGTTCCAGGTCCGGGTTGGGAAACTTTACACCGTTCACAATCTGCCCTCTGGCATAAAGGGCCGGGTAAGTCATTGGAGAAATGTAATCCAAGTCTTTCCCGATAAGTTCCAGGTATTGGCCGATATCTTCCCGGTCTTCCGGGCTGACGCAAACAATTCCGAAGATATCTGCCGAGAGGGTCACATTGGGCATCTCTTTCCGGGCAAGGGCCAGAAACTCATTGATCACCTCATGTTTTACAAAGCCTTCGGCACCAAAATCCATCTTGCTTCTGTCCCCATATGGAAAACGAACATAATCAAACTGAATTTCATCAAATCCTTTGCTTGCAGCCTCCCTGGCGATATCGAGCACATATTTCCAGTTTCTTTTATCATAGGGATTCAGCCATGTAATATCGGCGTCCTTTTTCTCTTCCTTCCACAACCCGCCATCCTTATGCTTCACAGCCCGGTCTGGGTTCTTTTTTGAAAAGGCCGGATCCCTGAAGCAAACCACACGTCCAATCACATAAATATTCTTATCATGCAGCTTTTTAATCAGGGCTTCCGGGTTATACTTTCTTTCAAAGGCTCCATTTTTTGTAACCTCTTCAACCCCGGATTCATAGCTGACGATTCCGTCATCATTCTTAATGTCGATCACAAACGCGTTCAGCTCGGTTTCATCGGCCAGCCTGATGAAATTGTCCAGCTTTTCCTGGCTTCCCGCTGTCCAGCCCGTCAAATACAGGCCTTTTACCTTTACATCTTTTTTTGCACCTGCCTGGGTCGGCACAGGCACCGGTGATGGCGTTGGTGTTGGAGTCGGCGTAATCGTCGGGTTTTTCACCGATGCAGGTTGTTCAGTTGGTTGTGGCGATACAGACAACTCAGCAGGCGATGGGACGGGAGCATTCTTATCTCCGCCCTTACCGCATGCTGCGAATATCAGACTAAAAAAGAGGCTTATCAGTAAAAACCGATTGAAATCATTCTTGTTCATTTACTATCCCCCTGGTTTTCAGTTTTCGTTCTCAAATGAATATATCTCTTATTGTTTCCTGAAAACAGAGATGCTAATTATGTTAATTTAATCTGTTTTTATACATGGCAATTGCTTCATTTTTCTGAGGTGGACATTTTTTAACCGGAGATGACTGCCTATCGAAAATATGAATAAACAGTATAATTGTTAAACCTCCCCTTCTTTGCTGTTTTACGATTTGAAGGTGAGGATTCTTGTTTGGTGTGATAAAAAACGAACATTCAGAAAATACTAGTATCAGCACCGATTAACACGGGAAGTCATGCATGCTTTCCGTTCAGGGTGCAGGAGGTACCTTCATGAGTGAGAATCACAATAAAGAAACATTTCAGCAAAAACCCATTGAGCGGCACGATACCGCATCATGGGCGAACACAAAAAAGAACAAACCGGTCTCAAAGGTTCTGGTGCCGATGGAAGACGGTGTGGTGAACTCAAAGGAATATGTGGATATGAACGAGAAGTGAGCATCCCACAGGTTATGCAATGGCGTCTTACCTTCCAGGTATGACGCCGTTTTCATGTTTAAAGGACTTCCCACAGGAAGTCCTTAATGATTGATTTGATAATTTTCATCACACCGCCATGTCATAACAGCTTAAATCATTTCCCTCATTGATACTGCATTTCGGCCATCCGCTTATAGGATTCATATCTCTCCCTGGCATGCTTTTCCGCCGAGGTGTACATCTCTTCTGCAATATCCGGGAAAAGGGTGGCCAGCTGAGAATAACGAACCTCATTGCGCAGGAACTCCTTAAAATCCTTTGACGGTTCCTTGGAATCCAGGTTAAACGGATTTTTCCCCTGCTCCCGAAGAAGCGGGTTATACCGGTATAAATGCCAGTACCCGGCTTCGACGGCTCTTTTCTCTTCCATGATGGAGGTTCCCATGCCGCTTTTAATCCCATGATTTACACAGGGTGAATAGGCGATGATCAGGGAAGGCCCCGGATAGCTTTCGGCTTCGCTGAAAGCCTTCACGGTCTGGTTCATGTTGGCGCCCATCGCAATTTGTGCGACGTAAACATAACCATAGCTCATCGCCATCATACCGAGATCCTTTTTCCGAATCTTCTTGCCGGCGGCGGCAAATTTCGCAACAGCAGCGGTTGGCGTGGACTTTGAAGACTGGCCTCCTGTATTCGAATATACTTCGGTATCCAGTACCAGGATGTTCACATCATCCCCCATGGCGATCACCTGATCCAAACCGCCGAAGCCGATATCGTACGCCCATCCGTCTCCGCCGATAATCCATTGGGACTGCTTGATTAAATAGTCCTTCCGACCCAGAATCTCTTTAAACAAAGGATTTTCCGGTTGCTCACGCAGTACTTCCATGACTTTAGCAGAGGTTTCTTTGGACTTTTCACCATTGTTAACATTGTCAAGCCAGCTTTGGAAAGCTTCTCTGGCTTTTTCCGAAAGCCCGGTCTTCAGGGCTTCCTGCATCAAATCCGCTATTCTTTCCCTGATTTGTTTTGCTCCCAGGTATATCCCGTAACCAAATTCGGCATTGTCTTCAAACAGCGAATTCCCCCATGCCGGGCCTCTGCCAAAGGCATTGGTGGTATACGGAACCGAGGGTGCGCTGGCGCCATATATCGAAGAACAGCCTGTCGCATTGGCTATGACCATGCGATCTCCGAAAAGCTGCGTCGCAAGCCTCACATAAGGTGTTTCTCCGCAGCCCGGGCAGGCTCCGTTGAATTCAAACAATGGACGAATAAACTGGCTTCCCTTTAGGGTCATCGGGTCGGCAACCTCTTTTTCAGAGACTGTCTGGCTGAATTCCCAGTTCTCCGATTCCATCTCGATTTCCACTTCTGCATCCTTCATGATCAGCGCTTTTCCGGGTGCAGGACAGACATCGGCGCAATTGCTGCAGCCTGTACAGTCCATCGGGCTGATCTGAATGCGGTACTGGTATTGCTCCAGACCTTTTCCCTTGGCCTTAAGTGTTTTAAACGTATCCGGGGCTCGCTTCGCTTCGGTTTCATCCAGAAGGATTGGGCGGATGACCGCGTGGGGGCACACATAAGAACATTGATTGCACTGGATGCATTTATCAATCTGCCATTCCGGAATGACAATGGCGATCCCCCGCTTTTCAAACTTGGTTGTGCCAACGGGGAACTTTCCATCCTCCATGCCGACAAAAGCGCTGACAGGCAGTTCATCTCCTTCATGCCGGGCCATCGGCCTTTGAATCCTCTTCACAAACTCCGGCTCATCCTTGATGGGCATTTCCTCGTCCTTAACGTTCTTCCAGGCTTCAGGCGGTTCTACCTTCACAAGGGCTTCCAGCGCCCGGTCGATGGCAGCCTTGTTCATGTCTACGACCTTCTGGCCCTTTTTGCCATAGCTTTTCTCCACCGATTCCTTCAGGTATGCGATGGCATCTTCCACGGGTATAATTTTTGCCAGCTTGAAGAACACGGTCTGCATGATCATGTTGATGCGATTTCCCATGCCGGTCTCTCTGGCAAGGTGGATGGCATTGATGATATAGAAGTCTATCTCGTTTTGCGCAATAAACCTTTTTATTGAGGACGGCAGCTTATCCTCCAGCTCTTCCCTGCTCCAAAGGCAGTTCAGGACGAAGGTTCCCTTTTTTTTCAAGCCCTTCAGAAGGTCAAAATGATGGACAAAGGAGGGGTTGTGGCAGGCGATGTAGTCTGCATTGTAAACAAGGTACGGCGATCGGATGGGTTTCGGGCCGAACCTCAGGTGTGAGATGGTTGACCCTCCCGACTTTTTGCTGTCATATGAGAAATATGCCTGCGCATACAGGTTTGTCTTGTCACCGATTATCTTGACGGCGGACTTGTTTGCTCCTACAGTCCCGTCTGATCCCAGTCCCCAGAACTTGCAGCTGATAGTTCCTTCCGGTGTCGTATTGATCATTTCTTCTTCTTCCAGCGAGGTATTTGTCACGTCATCGATGATGCCAATCGTGAATCGGTTTTTAGGATGATCCTTTTTCAGGTTGTTGTAGACCGCCAGGATTTGGGAAGGACGTGTATCCTTCGAACCCAATCCATACCGTCCGCCAACAATAACAGGCTGATTGCTTTCCCGGTAAAACAGATTAACTATATCCAGATACAACGGTTCACCCATGGCTCCCGGTTCCTTCGTCCTGTCGAGAACCGCAATTTTTTTAACGGTTTTCGGCAGAACCTTTAAAAAGTAGTCATGAGAGAAAGGTCTGTATAAATGCACTCGAATGGATCCGACCTTCTCCCCCTTTGCATTCAGGTAATCCACAACTTCATCGATGCAGTCGCAGGCAGAGCCCATAGCAACAATGACATATTCTGCATCCTGAGCGCCATAATAATTAAAGAGCTGATAATCGCGGCCCGCCAGCTTGTTGATTTGCTGCATATAATCATGGACAATACCAGGAACCGCATCATAAAAAGGATTGGAAACCTCTCGCCCCTGGAAGTAGATGTCGGGATTCTGTGCCGTCCCCCGCACCACCGGACGACCCGGGTTCAGCGATCTGTCTCTGAACTCTGCTATCGCCTGGTAATCCACCAATTTTTTCAGTTCTTCATAATCCAATACTTCAATTTTCTGCTGCTCGTGAGAGGTTCTGAAGCCGTCAAAGAAATGCAGGAACGGCACTTTGGACTTTATCGCACAAAGATGAGATGTTGCTCCAAGATCCATCGCCTCCTGCACATTAGATGAAGCCAGAAGGGCAAAGCCGGTTTGGCGGCAGGCCATCACATCCTGATGATCCCCGAATATGGACAGGGCGTGAGCGGCAATCGCCCTCGCGGATACGTGCAGTACCCCCGGCAGAAGCTCTCCGGCAATCTTATACATGTTCGGAATCATTAACAGCAGTCCCTGGGAAGCGGTATAGGTTGTGGTGAGCGCTCCGGCGGCCAGAGAACCGTGAACCACTCCGGCCGCTCCCGCTTCCGACTGCATTTCTATCACTTTTACGCTCTGTTCAAACATATTCTTCTTCCCATTGGCCGACCATTCATCCACCTGTTCGGCCATCGGTGAAGAAGGGGTTATCGGAAAAATACCGGCTACCTCGGTGAAAAGATAGGATGCATACGCTGCAGCCGCGTTTCCGTCCATGGTTTTCATTTGTTTCGCCATTCTTATCCTCCTCTTAAGTTTCCTTTTGCCTTCCTTATCAACTGTTGCCGCAGTATTTTGGTATTTTTGCGAATAAATGTGCACTGTGACGTACTCCCGGCCATAAAAGCAGTATTCAGCCCACACAGTGAGGTAAACAGTTTTTCATACATGGTATATATTGCACTTGAGCCAACGGTTTTAGTCATCAAAATTCTGTATACAGCTCATTATGGTAACAAACTTTTTCTTGAAAAGCTCTTGTGATTTTTTCAATTATGCTTTATAATACTAACTGTCGCCTTCGGGGTGTAGCGCAGCTTGGTAGCGCACTTGACTGGGGGTCAAGTGGTCGCAGGTTCAAATCCTGTCACTCCGACCATAACTGATACCGTAGATTGATACAATATATCTTTCTGCGGTATCGTTTTTTTATGCTCTGAAAGCATCTTATATCAAGGACTCTTGAAGCCGAGCGGTGCATTTACGCTCTGCTGGTGCCTATATGTGGTGCCAAACGAGGTCTTTACTTATCTATGGATATGGTTGTAACAATGAAGTGCTTTCGTTTTATCGTCGCATATATACGATAATACCTTGAATAATACCGTTTATCATAAGCTTGAATAAATGGCTGTTTACTCAGGATGGTCTGTTTTTTCCATGGGCTATGGAAGTGCTCATGGTGAACCTACAAGGGCAACCTCTCGATTTAAGAGAGCTTAACGGGAACATCATATACATATTATTGACCAACTACTAAGGGATTTAGTATTTATTACCACATCTCTGCTATATTTCTTGAGGTTTTGGAATAACTAACTACTACTCCGTCCTGTTTACTCTGTCAAAGGTTGCATTTACTTTGACCGCCCACCTATTTTCGTGTAATATTGTGTTTTTCTAAATCTAAAAGAAAAAAGACAGGAGAGAGATTTTTTTCAAAATCATGGTTCATGTCGAAAAAATTATGTTTCATGCAGCGGACGGTTTTATTGGAGAGATTCCTGATAGATTGAACGTGGAACAATAAACGTTATTTCGTTCAATATGAAAAGGAGGAACACGATTATGAAAAAACGATTAATGGGCATTCTGCTCACTCTGTGCATAGCGCTTACCCTACTGCCGACAACTGTGCTGGCGGCGGAAAATGTGACCATACTGTCATACCCCGCAAAGACCGAATATACGGTTGGCGAGGGATTTGACCGAACCGGGATTAAAGCGACGGCTATTGTAGGAGGCGAAAAAAAGGACATCTCTGACGAAATCAGTTTCAGAAACTCCGGCAATGTGACGCTCAATCAAGGTACGGTATT
>JAEZBW010000379.1 GCA_023426765.1 Bacillota bacterium | reverse complement strand
TCCCTTATATCCATATTCATGCAGAGTATCTGCCGCACCTTTGCTGACCGTCCAAACCTGATCCACCCTGTTGAAGAAATCAACGACGACCCGCGTGCAAATTTTCGCAAAGGCATCAATCTTCAATACCTGTTTAAAATCATCATAAAACTTGGAGTGGAAGGTGGCTACGATGGGGATGTTGTTCTTTTTCGCAATTTGCAGAGCGATCGCACCCGATGTAAACGGGCAATGGGCATGAACAATGTCAAAGGGGATCGTTTTGATGGTACTGCGAAAATTAATGTCCAGTAATTCCAAACCAAACCGATAGGGTTCCCTTTTCTTAATAGGAATGGAGTAATACCGGAGCACCGGAAATTCTTCTCTGTCAACATACCCGGGATAGGCTGGAGTTGCTACATAACTATCTCCATATTTCATATCCAGCCAGTAGGCATAATTTTTAACGACATTTGTCACCCCGTCCATAACAGGTGTGAATGCATCATTAAACTGACCAGTTATCAACTTACTTTCCATAATACTCCTCATGAGTTTCTGATTCGTGCAACCGGTTGCAGGCGGTTGACCTTTTTATCTCTTTGTACCGGAGCCCAGTAGCAACGAATGTATATCTGCAGTAATAATACGTATCTCCTTCAATATAGTCTGTTTACTCCATTATAGCACAGGTAGATAATTCATTAAACAGGATTTCCCATCATCAGCCCAGTAGAGCCTTCAGGAAAGCCGTTCCATTGGCGTCCACCTTTCTGGTTTTTACATCAAGCGCACCACTGATATCTTCCATGGACAAATCATCGAGGAAGATCTCCGTCCCCGCTCTGAACATATTCGAAGGCAGCAACAGCATATCTCCCAGTGGTTTTCCCATCAGCTGCTCCCGGATGTCGGTTCCAGTCAGCAGCCCGGTAACAGTAACAGTATTGCCAAAAAAATGGTTTTCTATCGGATAAACAAGGACGTTCAGGCCCGGAAAGCTTTTTTCAGCCCGTTGCGCAGCATCGTTGACAATCCTGGAAACCAGAACACCCGTCACCAGGCTGATGGTTCTGTTCACAGGCTTTTTTCTCCTTTTTGACAGCGCCTCATCAAACTCCTGTAAAAAGGATGCGGCCATCCCCACACCGTTTTCAATTTGTGGAAAGTCTTCATAATAACCGTAATCCGGAAGCTCTGTGCCCGACATCAGATACCATTCGTCCGAAAGGTAAACCTTTCGGGAACCGGTTTTTTTCAGGAAAGACTGCTGCCATTGTCCGATCTGTTGAATGATGCTGATGGCGGAGTTTCTGTCAAATGGCTGCAGTATCGGCAAGCCGCAGCGAAACCTTGTTAAACCCACCGGGACGATGGAGATGCTGTTCATTGCGGGCATTAACTCCGCCAAATCCGCAAGGGTTCTGTCCAGCTCCTGACCATCGTTAATTCCACGGCATAAAACAATCTGGGCATTCAGCTGAATGTCATGATCCGCAAGATACCTCAGCTTAGGGAAAAGATCGCCGGCAAACCGGTTGTTCAGCATGGAAACCCTCAGCTGTGGATTTGTGGTATGTACCGAGACGTTCACCGGTGACATCCGGTACCTAACAATCCGCTCCAGTTCGCTCTGATCCATGTTTGTCATGGTGATATAGTTTCCATACAAAAAGGACAGCCTGGCGTCATCATCCTTATAATAAAGCGACGACCGCATTCCTCTGGGAAGCTGATCGATGAAGCAAAAAATGCACTTATTCCTGCAGCTTTTCTCCTCATCCAGCAAAGGCTTTTCAAAAGTAAGCCCCAGTTCCTCCCACTCGTCCTTTTCTATTTCAACCTGCAGTATTTCGCCATCTGCCTTGCATATCTCCAGAAGCACCTCTTCCTCTGCCGACAGAAACCGGTAGTCAAATACATCGGTGACAGGCTGGCCGTTCATGGAAACAAGCCTGTCTCCGGGTTCTATGCCGGCTTCCTGGGCAATGCTGCCATCCCCAACCCCGGATATGATTAAGTTGCTCATTTCTTTTTCCTCCAGTTTCACTGCGCATGGACTGCTTGCAGCAGAGAATGGAAAAACAAATAGCAGCCACCGGGTTTTATGGTTCAAGCGCTTCAATTGCCCTGCCAGTGCCTGTTCAGCCAATGGTCAGGGCTACAGAAGCGTTTCAACTTTGTTCACCCTATGAACTGCTACTTCATTTCATGTACTGTTTTTCTGTTATGCTTCCACCTTAACGATTTCCTTACCATCATAGAAACCGCATTCCTTGCATACACGGTGAGCCAGCTTCAGTGCATGGCACTGGGAGCATACAACCAACCCCGGTGCGCTGAGCTTGAAATGCGTTCTTCTTTTATGCTTTCTCTGTTTTGATGTTTTACGCTTTGGTACTGCCATTTATAACACCTCCGTTCCGGTTATCGGGTCAATCCGCCTTATCGGCTTGTTGCCTGACGACAAAATCTTTTAAAGCGGCCAGTCTCGGGTCTATGCGCTGATCCTTGTTACAGCCGCATCCTGAACCGGTGACGGGTTCTCCGCATTCTGGGCACAGAATTTGACATTGGTTTTCACATTCATGGTGCATGGGTAATGTCAGGGCGATAGTATCCGATAGAATTTTGTCCAGCACCAGCCAATTTCCCTGAAAGGTAAATTGATCCTCATTGGGTTTATCGCCATTGGGCACCTCTTCAAACAGATCCTCATGAACCGCTGCCCGATGTACCCTTGTAAGGGGTTCGCCGCAAAAATCGCATCGGGTTTCGTAGGTGCATTGAACTTCTCCGTCCAAACGAAGCAGCTGGGCCTGGTTGGTGAGGGTTCCCCTGAAAACTACCGGCTGCGTTACCGAGATAACGCCGAATACATCCTTTAAATCGTCTATAACACCGGACTCGTTTATAGCGAGTTCAGCACCCGCAGTTTTGTTCACTGCCGATATATCGATTCTCATGATCTCCTCCGGCCGTTAAAAAGTCAACAAACTACATTATAAACACTGCGCAGTTATTTGTCAACGACTCAATTTCGGGCCCATAGCTGAAGCATGAAGAAAAAAATTAATGAAACCAAGCATCTTCGCCTATGAAAATGACCACTTTCCACTTCGAGAAAAGATACTACATGCCACAAATCTTGATCCAATGTGCTTTTTTAGTCA